>OMRJ01000033.1 GCA_900313475.1 uncultured Eubacteriales bacterium
CCGAGGTTCAGTCCGATTATTATGTCGGCATCTTCACTCTTTGCCGTTGTGAAGATTACGGGCGTGTTGTATTTTTCGCGCAGTTTTGTGAGCGCCGTCAGACCGTCGAGCCGAGGCATCATTATATCCATCAGAATCAGATGTACTTCATTGTGCTCCAGCACGTCAAGCGCTTCCTTGCCGTCATATGCCGTGAGAACATTATAGCCGTCCGATGTGAGATATATTTTAAGAGCCGAAACTATGTCGCGTTCGTCGTCAACAACCAAAATAGTGTTCATTAAAGTCTCCTCCGCATTTCACTTATATTATGCGCCGATTTTCTTTAAGAAACAATCGGCGTAATGATTAAGAATTTCTTAACGCTTTTATTATTTTTCCTTTTGTGCATACATATTTTACGTCTATATTGCCGTCGAACAGAATTATGTCCTCATCGTACCCGCACTTTATAAGCCCCTTGTTTTCTCCGAAGCCGATAACCGAAAGCGGAGTGTGCGACGATGCCTTTACCGCATCGCAAAGAGGTATCCCGACGGTTTTTACAAGGTTTTTTACGACCGATGCCATAGTCGCGGCGCTTCCCGCAAGGCATGAGCGGTCGGCAAGCTTCATTACTCCGTCCTCATATATGACACTCAGACCGTTTTCCTGTGTTATTACCGTGCCTTCCTTCATATCGCTTGCGGAGTATTCAAGACCGTCGGTTATTGCGTATGCCTTTCCTGCGCCCTTTACGGCGAACAGCAGCTTTATCGCGCCTGCGGGAAGGTGCCTCAGATCGCCTATGAACTGCGTTGTGCAGCGGCTGTTTACGAGTGCGGCTTCAACCGCGCCCACCTTTCTGAAAATGCCCTCCTTGTGCATGGCGGAGCAAGCCGACCAGATATGTGTGATGTCGCTGTAGCCGTGTGAAAAAGCCTTTTCGACCGTTTCAAACGGCGCGTCCGTGTGAGCGACGGATGCTGTGATATTTCTTTTTGCCGCTTCCTCTCCGATCTTAAACGCATTCGGAAGTTCGGGAGCGGCGCCTATCATGCGTACGTTTTTTGAAAAGCCGAGAAGCGCTTCAATGTTCTCGTAGGTCGGCTGCAAAATATTATCGAGGCTCTGTGCGCCGCGCATTTTCGGTGATATGAACGGCCCCTCAAGGTGAACACCCAATATGTTTGCGTGTTTGCATTTCTCTTTTGCAGACGATATTGTCTCTATACAGTTTTGAAGCTGTTTTACAGGGGCGGCAAGTGTTGTCGGCAGTATCGAGGTCGTTCCCCTCTCAGCATGGGCGCGGCACATTGCGATAACGTCATCTTCGGTGCCCATTGCCGAAAAGCCGCCGCCGCCGTGCACATGGATATCGGCGAAGCCCGGTGAGAGAAAAAGACCCCTGCAGTCGATTTCCTCGTCGGCTTGTGCATCCGTACGCTCCGTTACTTCGCTTATCACGCCGTCGGTGCATATAATAAGGCTGTCGGAAATGATTTCGGTGTCGGTTATAACCTTGGCGTTTTTGTATATTCTTATCATTGTTTTTTCTCCGTTATATTTTATCTCTATTTTACCATCTAAAAAGATAAAGTCAACGCATCACAATATTTTTATAATAAGTATAGCATTTATCTTTTTTGTGTGCTATACTTATTTTAACCTTTTAACCGGATAAAAAGCTTTTGTTAAAAAAATATGCAATTCAGGCGGTGTTAAAGATATGACCGAGAATAGAACGGTAAGAATAGGAGCAATAGGCATCAGCGGAAGAGGACGGAGTCAGCTTTCGCTTTTGCTTGAAGTTCCCGGAGTGATTTGCCCGGCAGTGTGCGACAAAGTTCCGTCACGTGCGGAGGACGGAATTAAAACAGTAAAAGAGAGCGGCAGCTATTCGGGATATGATGTTCATTCGTATCTCGATTATAAAGAGATGATTGACAAAGAACAGCTCGACGCCGTTATGATATGCACAACGTGGATAACGCATTCACGCATTGCGGTTTATGCTATGGAGCACGGAATGCACGTCGCGACGGAGGTCGGCGGCGCTGCTTCGGTAGAGGAGTGCTGGGAGCTTGTTCACACGAGCGAAAAGACGGGTAAATTCTGCATGCTGCTTGAAAACTGCTGCTACGACCGCAAGGAAATGGCGATTTTCAATATGGTAAAGCAGGGGCTTTTCGGTGAAATTGTCAATTGCGAGGGCGGATACCGTCATGACCTGCGCGACGAAATAGTGCTCGGCCGTGAGAACATTCACGGCAGACTCTTTAACTTCATGAACAGAAACGGCGAGCTGTATCCCACTCATCAGTTGGGTCCCATATGCAAGCTTCTCGATATAAACAGAGGCAACAGACTTCTCACGCTCGTTTCGGTGGCGAGCAAATCGCGCGGACTTAATGTGTGGATAGAAAAGAACAAGGGTACAGACTACGACCTCTGCGGTTATCCCTTTGAGGAGGGAGACGTTGTTACGACGATCATAAAAACGGCTCACGGTGAGACGATCACGCTTCACCACGACTGCTGTCTGCCCCGTCCGTATTCGAGAAATTATGTGGTTCAGGGAACAAAGGGCATTTTTACGGAGCTTAGCGATACGGATTCGTATATCGCGGTCGACGGCGTGACGGATACAACCCACGCGTATGAGCCGATTCAAAAGCATATTGACAAATATGATCATCCGCTGTGGAAGAAATACCGTATCGACGGTGTTAAAACGCAGGGACACGGCGGCATGGATTATCTTGTGCTGTCTGCTTTCGCGGAGAGTGTCCGGCTGGATTGCGCACCTCCGATTGACGTTTACGACACCGCAACTCTTAAAGTGATAACATGCCTTTCGGAACAGAGCGTGGCAATGGGCGGTATGCCCGTGCCGATTCCCGATTTTACAAACGGCATGTGGGTAGACAGAGAAAAAGAAAGACGCGGCGAATTCTGCCTGAGCGAAGTGTGCGATGAATTTTTCGATAAGAAAGACGGCACGGAGGAAATAAAATGAATTATTATATAGGAATAGACGGCGGCGGAACAAAAACGCAGTATGCGCTTTTCGATGAGCGCAAAACGATGATATCAACCGTAAAGACCTCCGGAAGCAATCACGAAAATCTCGAGGGAGGTATTCCGGAGGCAGCAGGCATCATAATGGGCGGAATCGAAAAGCTTCTGCTCGACAATGCGATGCGCAAAGAGAATATCACACATATTTTAATGGCGCTTGCGGGAATCGATCATCAGTATCAGTGCGACGAAATGACGGCGGAGCTTAAAAAGCTCGGCTTGAATGTTCCTTTTGCGATATATAACGACGGATTTATCGTTGTTAAGGCGGGCGCAAAGAACAAAAGTGCGATAGGCTACAACTGCGGCACAGGCACCTGCTGCAACTCCGTCGACGATGACGGCAGACTTTTGCAGATAGGCGGCTTC
>OMRJ01000058.1 GCA_900313475.1 uncultured Eubacteriales bacterium
AGAAACAAAGGCTCCCGCGGCAGAAACAAAGGCTCCCGCAGGCAATGCCGCTCCCACTGGCAAAGAGAACATTTTCAATTTCTATAAAACGGCAGCCAACAAGATTGCTCAGAACGGCGAAGCAGGCTACACCAAAAAAGAGTGGCAGACTCTTTCCAACCTCAATCTTACCGGATCGTCCACGGTTGATAATGCAATCACAAAGCTTGCCGGCAACTACATGACCAAGGAAGCCGACGCCAAGGATCAGGTTTCCGCAAAGGGCTCGAAAGAAGCCAAAGACCGTTTCCCGGCATGCACACTTACCGATTTGTCAAAGGTTAAGTCCGCAACCTGCACGGTTCAGTCCAACGGCAACTACAAAATTACCATCATCATGGTTGACGAGGACACACCCAAGAAGTCGGGCAACTTCCTCGGCAAGGTTACAAATTCTATCCTTTACTGGGAAGATATCGACAAAGAACTTAAGGGCATCAGCATTGTCAAAGAATACGACAACATTCACGTTATCTACAAGGGTTATAAAATCGAAGCGGAGCTTACTCCCGACGGAAAATTCGTTTCGATGAAGCACCTCGGCAGTGTTGATATCAAGATCGGTCACGCAAAGGTTCTGTTTGCTCCTCTTGACAACAAGAGCGGACATCTTGACAACTTCTGCATTTATTCCAACTTCAAGTACTAATTTTCAAAGCTAATCTTAAAAGACCGGTCTTAAAGATTAAAGCTTGAAAAACCTGTCAGGACTTGTCGTTTTCGGCGCAGATCAAAAATCAAAATAAAAACACATAAGACCTTACTTCGCAAGCGGCATGAAAACCAAATGCCTTGTGAAGTACGGTCTTTGTTTTTAAATCGGTTTCTTGTGTTTTTCCGTGCAGAGCCTGTATACGGCTTTGGGAGAAAGAAAACGCTTTTTATATCCGATTCCCTATTTCCTTTTTTTCTTTTCCGTTCTTGAAATAGTCACATTTGCGTGTTATGATAATAGCATCGTCACAGGGGGAGTGTTTTTTGCACTCAACCGATGCATTTGCATGCTTTATGCGGCGCGAAAGGAGAGGGTGACAATGACTCAAACGGAATATGTGCTTCCCGTCAGTGAAAAAAACTATACCGAGGGAATGGAAAAAGCCGAAAAATATCTTTCGGAGCGCGGAACCGACGGCTGTTTCATAAGCTTTGACGGCAAAAGCATTCATTACGAAAAATATATGTGTGACAACGCAAAAGCAAGTATTGTAATCGTCCACGGCTTCACCGAATGTGCGGAGAAATTTCGCGAGGTCAGCTTTAATTTTTTGTTAGGGGGTTACAATGTCTTTGCTGTTGATAACAGAGGGCACGGCTATTCCGCGCGCCTGACAGACGACCGCGAAACTGTCTGTGTCGGGAAATTTACCGATTATGTCGAGGATCTGCAGTGCTTTGTTGAAAAAATCGTCCGTCCCGCCTCCGGTGAGCTGCCGCTCTATGTCTATTGCCATTCGATGGGCGGCGCGATAACCGTTCAGCATTTGCAGACTTATCCCGGCGTGTTTAAAAAGGCTGTGCTGTCCGCGCCGATGATTCAGGCGCAGACGATGGGACTTCCCGAATGGCTTGCAAACGCCGCAGCAAGGCTCGGAGTTCTTTTCGGACAGGGAAACAAGAGAATTCCCGGAGCAAAAGGCTTTAACCCGCACCGCACCTATCAGGAAAGCCACGACACGTCGCAGGCACGTTTTGATTACTGGCAGAAAAAGCGCTGTGAGGATTTTCACTTTCAGACTGCCGACCCGTCGTTTAACTGGGTGAAGGAGGCTGTCGCGGTTTCGCGGCGCAACCTTGATCCCGAACGGAACGCCCGTATCAAGATCCCCGTTTTTCTCTGTCAGCCGGAGGAGGATTCGTCGGTCGTGAGTGAAAAAGAGAATGAGTTTATTGCAATGATCAAAAACGGACGGTTAAAAAAGTACACAAACTGCCGTCATGAAATATATATGTCTGTCGACCCTACGGTTGAGGAATACTATGAAGATATAAAAAACTTTTTCGAGGAGAAGTAAGCAATGCACGTTAACGGTTTTCTTGTTGATTTTATGAACGGATACAAATATCCCGATGAGGCGAAAAACACGTTTTTACGGGTGTCGGAGCGTCTTGACCGCGAAAAGGAGTTCGGGGACGCGTTTGACGCCGTCGTGAACGAATATATGTCGGCGGAGGATGACGACCTCGGCGCGTCGCTTGATAAAATCACTGCACTCGCTGAAAAATACGGCGAAAACGAATATACCGCGCATTTTATGTTTCTGCTTAACTGCATGCCGATTCTGAAGGAGCAATATTTGAAAAACGGCTATTCGGAGCAGCTTTTCCGTGACGGCGCCGACGATCTCCGCTGCAAGCTGCTCGAATGTATTGAATGCAAAGGCGTGCCCGGTACTTTTGTAGCCGGCTGGAACAGAGGCTTTTTGAAGCTTGACCGTTTTGCGTTCGGGCGATTTCAGTTTGAGGAGCGTGAATACGGTTCCGATTTCGATTTCGTGATGTCCTGCGGCAAAGTCGTGAAAAAGGGCGATAAGGTGATAAACTTTCATATTCCGTCATCGGGAATCCCTCTTACCGACGACGTTCGTTTTGCGTCGTATAAAAAAGCCTACGATTTTTTTAAGGGCGGATTTTCTGACGGCAATGTGTTGTTTTGCTGCGGATCGTGGCTGCTCTATCCGCGGCACAGGGAATTTTTACCCGAAAAATCAAACATTCTCCGATTTCTCGATGACTTTGAAATAGTTTCATGGGCGGAAAAGGAAAATTTCGGTGATGCATGGCGTGTGTTCGGGCGTTATTCCGAGCTGCCTGTTGAACAGCTTCCGCGCGACACCTCGCTTCGCCGCGCATATGCGGATTGGCTTGCCGCCGGCAACAAAACCGGCGACGGTTACGGTCTTTTCCTGTTTGACGGCGAAAAAATCGTGAGATGATGTTTAAAGCGAAAACAGCGGTTTACATAGCCGCATTGCGGATACCGACTGATACTCTCTCATTATAAAAATATTACGGAGGAATAAACTCAATGAAAACTTTTCTTTTTCAAGGCGATTCCATAACCGATGCAGGCAGACGCCGTGACGATCTCGGCGGCGGCTCATACGGGTATCCCACCTTTGTTGCCGGTATGCTCGGAACAAAATATCCCAACGCATTTAAATTTGTGAACAAGGGCGTCAGCGGCGACCGCTCGGTGGACATGCTTGCACGCATTAAGCGCGACACCGTGAATTTTAAACCCGACATTTTGACGGTGCTCATCGGAGTGAACGATGTCTGGCACGAGCTTCAGGGCGACGCGATGAATAGGAACGGCGTCGATGCCGATATGTATTTTACATATTATGATATGTTTGCGGAGTATGTCCGCAAAATGTCACCCGATACAAAGATTTTTATTATGGAACCGTTTGTTCTTAAGGCAAGAGCGACGGAGGCGCATTGGGATGTGTTCAGCCGTGAAGTCGCCATGCGCGCCGAAAAGGCAAAAATGATTGCCGAAAAGCATTCATTGACGTTTATCCCGCTTCAGGAGACGTTTGACAAGCTGTCCGAAACCGCGCCCGCGTCTCATTGGCTTGAGGACGGGGTTCACCCTGCCCCCGCAGGACACTGTGTGATAGCCGAAAAAATCGTTGCGGCAGTTGAAGAAAACTGCCCCGAACTGCTCAAATAAGCGCGAAATATGGAAAATATTTTACTCATAATAATTGCTGTTCTCAGCCTTGCGGCGGTGGCGCTGCTTTTTGCCGTGCTCTCAAAGCTTAAAAATGCAAGGGATTCTCAAAACGGCGCCGATGCGACGTCCGCCGTAGCCGAACTGAAGAACAAGACCGACACGGGCTTTGCCGCGATCGGCGCAGCGTCAAAGGCGCAGTCCGATGCGATAAACCAGCGGATAGGCGAGCTTACAAAGGCAAATTCGGATCAGCAGCGCGAGCTTGTGAAAACGATTGCCGACATTCGCGAGGATCTGTCAAACGCTGCGCGCCGTCAGACGGAGGACATCCGCAATTCCGTGTCCGAAATGCAGAAATCGAACGAAAAAAAGCTCGATGAGATGCGTGCAACCGTCGATGAAAAGCTGACCGCCACTCTTTCGGAGCGGCTTGACGGCTCGTTTAAGACCGTATCGGAGCAGCTTTCAAACGTTTATAAATCGCTCGGCGAGATGCAGAAGCTTTCTGACGGAATCGGCAGCCTTAACCGCATGTTCACGGGAGTGAAGCTCCGCGGAACATGGGCGGAGGCGCAGCTTGAAGCCATTCTCGAAAAAATAATTCCGGGCATGTTTGTTAAAAACTACGCGCCCTCAGGC
Source organism: uncultured Eubacteriales bacterium (assembly GCA_900313475.1). Classification (GTDB taxonomy): domain Bacteria; phylum Bacillota; class Clostridia; order Oscillospirales; family Acutalibacteraceae; genus RUG806. The sequence goes on from OMRJ01000058.1 coordinate 4,358, forward strand.
GGCGAAGGGATAGTTGAGTTTGCCGTCAAGGTGCCCGACGCCGACGGCGGCATAACATATCTTCCGCTTGACTCAAAATTCCCCGCAGAGGATTATATCAGACTTACCGAGGAAGCCGAAAAGGGTAATGCGGACGGTGTAAAAGAGGCACGCGCGGCGCTTGCAAAAAGAGTGATAAGCGAGGCAAAAGCCGTCAGAAAGTATATCGCGCCGCCCGAAACGACGCCGTTTGCCGTTATGTATCTCGCAACCGACGCGCTCTATGCGGAGGTTGTGTCTTTGCCCGATAATGTCACCGACAGGGTGCATGACGGGTTTTCGGTAATGATCGCGGGACCGTCCACGATAACGGCGCTGCTGTCGTCCCTTGCCATGGGATTCAAGACAGTTGCACTGAACAGAAAAGCGGCTGAGGTCATGGATATCCTTGCGGCGGCAAAAACGCAGTATGACAAGTTCGCAGTGTCGCTCGATAAGGTTGAGAAGAAGATAAACGAAGCGGGCAGCGCGCTGACCGACGCAAAGAAACGCAACGAGCTTATAACCAAAAACTTAAGAAAAGTTGAGACTATTGACGAGACTGAAGCCGACGGGATTTTGGCTTTGGAATAGCAAAAGACGCACTCCGTGCGAAGCATTGACGGTGAAGTCCGGGCGATGCACGGATGCGAGCGATGCACGGATGAGATTTATTAAAAGGAAAGAAACCGCTTTCCGATGAAGTCTTTACGCTGCGTTTTCCGAACGGCTTTGCCGTTGAACTGATGTTTCTTCGCATTACCGTAAAAGTGCAAAAAAATGACATAATGAGTAAACCTGCAATAATAAAAAACGGAGGAGAAAATATGTTAAAAATAGGTATGCTCGGCACGTGGCACGTCCACACCGAGGGCTATGCAAGAGAATTTAAGAACACGGGCAAATGTGAGATTTCAGCCGTGTGGGATCACGATGCCGTTCGCGGCAAGGAGAAAGCCGACAAGCTCGGATGTGCATTTTATGACGACCTCGACGCATTCCTTGCATCGGGACTTGACGGCGTTTGCTGCTGCACGGAGACGAATCTGCATCCCGAAGTGCTTACAAAAGCCGCACGCGCAGGTGTGAATATCTTTACCGAAAAGGTGCTTGCCGCAACGGTCGGGGACGCCGAAAGGGTTGCCGACGAAATAAAAAAGAGCGGCGTTAAGTTCTGTATCTCGTTCCCGTGGCGTTCGCGCGGCGATTTCAGATGGATAAAAGAAAAGGTCGACGAGGGACTTTTCGGTGATATAAGCTATATGCGCATGCACAATTCTCATGACGGAGTATCGTCGGGATGGCTCCCCGCGGGATTTCTCGATCCCGTTCCCACTTGCGGCGGCGCAATGATGGACTTGGGCGCGCACGGCATGTATATGCTGAATTGGATAATGGGTGAGCCTGCAGGCGTAAACAGCAGCTTTACAAATTTTATGTGCAAAACGGTAGAGGACAACTGCGTAAGCGTACTCACTTATAAAAACGGCGCGATAGGCGTGAGCGAGACATCGTTTGTCGCGCACCGCGATCCGTTTAAGCTTGAAATATCGGGCACAAAGGGCAGCGTGCTCTGCGGATGGGACGACGGCAGAATGTGTTATAACCTCGGCGACGGCTGGGTTTATCCCAATGTCCCGAAGAATGCGCCGTCACCCGTTGAGATGTTTGTTGACGATGTACTCGGCGGCGAAAAATCGGAATACGGCGTTGACGACGCGGTAATGCTCACAAAAACTATGGCGGCAGCGTATGCCGTCGGATGAAAGGATGAATATAAATGAAGCATTCGGAACTTGTCGGAAAGCTGACGCTTGAAGAAAAAGCGTCGCTTTGCTCCGGTAAGGACTTCTGGCATCTTAATGCGGTCGAGCGGCTCGGTCTTACGAGCATTATGGTGTCCGACGGCCCTCACGGATTGAGAAAACAGAACAAGGATAAAAAAGCCGGCGATCTGCTCGGCAGCGTGCCCGCAATCTGTTTCCCCACGGCATCATGCACGGCATGCTCATGGGATGAGGAGCTTCTCACCGAAATGGGAGAGCATCTCGGCGACGAGTGCAGAGCCGAGCGGATATCCGTTCTTCTCGGACCCGGTATGAACATAAAGCGCTCGCCTCTCTGCGGCAGAAATTTTGAGTATTTCTCCGAAGATCCGTTCCTTGCCGGCAAGATGGCTGCGGCATTTATAAGGGGTGTACAGTCGAAGGGCATCGGCACTTCGCTGAAGCATTTTGCCGCAAACAATCAGGAAAC
>OMRJ01000040.1 GCA_900313475.1 uncultured Eubacteriales bacterium
GCAACGGCTGCGAGCTTTGCACGCACATATGCCCGTTCGACGCTATAGTTAAGGAGGGTTGACAAAATGGAAACAAAAAGCATCATGATAGTGGGAGTCGGCGGACAGGGTACGCTTCTTGCAAGCCGAATTCTCGGAAACGCCGTTATAAGCGAGGGTTACGATGTCAAGGTGTCGGAGGTTCACGGAATGAGCCAGCGCGGCGGCAGCGTCGTGACATATGTCCGTTACGGAGAAAAAGTCAACTCGCCCATTATAGACAAGGGCGGCGCGGATATTATACTTGCGTTTGAAGAGCTTGAAGCGCTCCGTGCGCTCCCCTATCTCAAAAAGGACGGCAAAATTATCGTCAACACTCAAAATATCGACCCGATGCCCGTTATTACGGGTGCCGCAAAATACCCGGAACACATCGTTGATTCACTCAAAAACACGGGAGCGGACGTCACAGCCGTTGACGCGCTTGACCTTGCGATTAAATCGGGCAATATGAAGTCCGTAAACGTTGTTCTTATCGGCGTTATGGCAAGAAACACCGCAATTAACGAGTCTGTATGGAAAGAGACGATAAAAAACACAGTCCCCGAAAAATTCCTCGAAGCTAACCTCAAGGCGTTCGAGCTTGGATATAATTCGTAAAGGAGTAAAAAAGTATGAAAGAACTCAATAAAAAGACCGAGTGTCTCACCGATTCGGTCATTCGCCGTATGACCCGTATTTCAATGGAATGCGGCGCAATAAACCTTTCTCAGGGCTTCCCCGATTTCGACCCGCCCGAATTTATCATGAAACGCCTTGCCGAGGTCGCAACAGCGGGCCCTCACCAGTACACCCCCACATGGGGCGCTTCAAACTACCGCGCGGCGGTTGCCGAAAAGGTCGGCAAATTTATGGGACTTCCGATAAATCCCGACGAGAACGTTCTCGGCACGGTCGGCAGCACCGAGGCTATGATGGCTACTCTTATGGCAATCACGAACCCCGGCGACAAAATAGTCATCTTCTCCCCCTATTTCGAGAACTACGCCGCACAGAGCATTTTCAACTCCGTGGAGCCTGTTTTCGTTCCGCTTAACCCGCCCGCGTTTACCTTTGACGCGGACAGGCTTGAAGAAGCATTCAAAGATCCGAAAACAAAGGCTATGATCCTCTGCAACCCCTCAAACCCCTCAGGCAGAGTATTCACGAAGGATGAACTTCAAACGATTGCCGACCTCGCTATTAAGTACGATGTTATCATAATCACCGACGAAGTGTATGAACACATCATTTTTGAACCGCACAAGCACACATATATCGCCGCACTTCCCGGAATGTGGGAGAGAACAATCTGCTGCTCCTCGCTTTCAAAAACATATTCCATCACCGGCTGGCGGCTCGGCTATATCGTGGCGGACAGGCCCCTTATGGACAGATGTAAAAAGGTGCACGACTTCCTTACCGTGTGCGCTCCCTCGCCGCTGCAAGAAGCTGTCATTCCAGGACTCAAAGCTCCCATGAGCTACTATAAAGAACTTCAGGATCACTACACGCATATGCGCGATATCTTCGTCGGCGGACTTAAAGACCTCGGCTTCACCTTCACCGAACCCGAAGGCTCGTACTTCATGATGGTCGATATCTCCGATTTTTCCAAGGGCAAGAGCGACGTCGAATTCTGCGAGGAGCTCGCAAGAAAAGTCGGCGTTGCAGCCGTCCCCGGCTCGAGCTTCTTCAACGAGGATGTCAACCACCTCGCCCGTTTCCACTTCGCAAAGAAGGACGAAACACTGTACGAAGCCCTCAACCGCCTCGCTGATATCAGGAAGAAAATGTAATAGTGCCTAACAAAAAAGGACACTCCTCAAAGTAAATGCCAATGCATTTTTCTGAGGAGTGTTATTTATTTATGAGGGGGAACAAAACGATATGGCTTTAACACTGTGCTTTTTTGTTTTCTGTCAATTCCTTTAATCGTAAAACAATTTCTTTAAAAGCATCACGCGAATCTTCCTTCTCAACTCTTATGTTAATTATTTGTTTATTCAAAGATAAAAGATTAACAACCTCGCCTTTGTTATAGTTACAATCATAAATTACCTTTTTCTCAAAAAAAGTATATGAGGAAAAAGCAACGCATTCGTTGAAGTTTAAGTAGATCATTTTTCTATCAGGATTGCTTTTTAACCATTCGGCAATAATAGAGTTAATGTGGTTATCTTCCAAATTAAATTTATAACCAACTACAACTAAAAAAGTTGTATCTTTCATCTTTTCAATAAATCTCGCGAACTCGTTTATTTGTCGGCTGCATATAACTGGTTTTACGCCGCTTGGAATCAAAATAAACGGCAAGATAGTGTGATTATTGCTATATGCATCTTTTATTTTTTCATTTTCATTTTTGCTATCAAACACCAATAAATCTGTGGCGTCTTCAAACCATGTTAGTTTTCCGTGCAAATAAACGATATCTTGACATCCTGTCTGTTCAGCCAACTCCGTATAATTTGTCGTTACAATGTTTGCGTTTAATTGACTACTCTCAACAACAGCGTAGTAACTGTTTTCATTCACACTAGAATATTTTTTCTGCCAAAAATTTAGTATATCATCGAAACAGTATCCTTTTTTATTGATATCTTCTCCCAAGGATTTTAGCATATCGAAAAAAACCGTCCAGTAGGCATTTAGTACTCTTTTAGCATTAGCGTTCAATCTTATTTCTTGTGTATTTGAATCAAAACTGATATTTTTAAGTGAATTAAACTTTTCATCCAAAGTATCAAAAAAAACAGCATTGTCTAGAAAAAATTTACAGACGCCATTTTTGTTTTGCGTGTCCCTTTTTAATAAATTATACCATTCTTTGCATTTATTGGAAAGCTCTTTTTTACTATCATCGTCTTGCAGTGTTCCCTGAGTATAAGCAATGCAATAGTCAATATATTTTTTTTCAATACCACTTTTTGCTGCTTCATACTGATAATCATAAACTGTTTGAATAAACACCTTCCTGCTGTTTGGATGGACTAATGAAAAGGAAGATTGATTTTCGCCCAAGATTTCTTTTATCTGTTTCGAATATTTATTTGTCAGCAAACTTTTTGCAAAATCTGCACCTGACTTTAATTTTTCGTCAGCATCGGTATCAGCACCTGAACCAAATAAAAAAGTGACTTGCATTTGAATTACCTCCCCAAATTAATCAAATGTCAACCACATCGCAGGTCGAACACAAATATCTTCACGATTAACACTGTCACCGTTATCTAAAAGATTTCCGTTATGCAAACAATAAGAAGCTGATGATGAAATTAATCCTCGCGATCTAAGCCACCAAAAACAAGTTTTCTCACCATTTTTTTCAGACATAACACCGGTAAAGGCACCATGTGCTATTGCATATGCAGTCGGTGCGCACTTTCGATCAGAGAATTTTAAATAATTTTCGACTTCCGTTTTGTCAAGCAGAAACAACTTGTCTGTCGTCGTATTACCCAAATAATTCGAGACGGATGTGCTCTGTATCAAATCCTGTTCATGTTGTGAAAATGCGGTTTTTAAAAAATCTTTGTTTAACCATTCACGCAAGGAACAATTTTCCCATGTGGTATCAATAAGCACTGTATTGAACGGTTTGCAATCAAGGGCTTTTTTACTTATGACAAGTATTTTATTATCTTCTTTTGCAAGCACATGCCATTCAATCGGTTTTTTTCCGTTTGCTGATTTGTTATCCTGTTCATATGTTCCAAACAAAATAACATTTCCGACTTCTACATTTGAAAAGAGTTTTCCGCTTTTCCATAATTCATCTGCTTTCTCATTACTGTCCTTATACTTACCCAACTGAACAAATCCCGAATAAGCAACAGCAAAATTTCCGGCATTCATTTCTTCCATCGCAGTAGTGTATTGTCTGTTTTTGGCAATGGCACTGTTGATAACACTTACAAGCACTACAACCGTAATAATACAAGCAGCAGATATACTCGAAATATTAATTATTTTTTTATTTCTTTTCTTTCTTCTCTTTTCTTCCGCTTGCCGTGCTTCGAGTATTGTCTGTTTTAACTCCTCACGCAATTTTTTGCACTCTTTTGCTTTATCATCCGCGTCTTTCCAGCCGTGAATCGAGTTAAATAAGGCAATCGCTTTGTCATAACCGTCTACGCTGTTCAATTGCATTTTTGTAACTGCGTCATCGTAAACAGCGTCGTTTATATGCGCCTGTGCTTTATCCGGCGTTATTGATTCAAGAAAATCATGTGCGCAACCGCATCTGCGACAGTGTTTATCTCTGACAAGGCTGTTTGCGCCGCCGCAGCTGCAAAGCCACAGGTCTTTATATTCACACACGGCATAAACACACTTGTCGTTCGTAAGTTTTTTAAACTCCGATGCCGTATCGTTATTCCACCCGTCTGTTTTGCAAAGTAAGTGTTGTTCCGGAACGCTTTCGGAATAATCAAGGTTCACTTCACCGACCGTGTTGTCAGCGTAAACGACCTCATCGACATGCACGGAAAATGACCGAACCGCATTGTCATGTAATAATATAGGTGTTTTTGCTCCGAATTCCTCGTCTATATGACTGCAAAAATCAAGATACTGATATTTCACAGGTTCGCTTGCTTCTTTACCCGTCACATAATAGGCTTTCAGTGTAACACTGAGAGCTTTTATTTCTTTATCGCTTATGTTTCGAAATTTAAGCTGAACAAAAACACGGTTCGTATTATTATCCAGTGTAAGAACACCCGCTTCGATTATAACGGGACTGCCCTCCGCGTACAGATTTTTAGGCAAGCTGAAAAGCTTTGTATATCTCTCCGACATCTCTCTCACCCCTCAAAACTCATATTTCCGGCAATTCTTCCGGCGTGGGTTCGGAAATTTTTTCCTCGATAATCTGCTTTCCTCTGTCGGGAAGCGCAATTACCATAAGATATCCGACGATTCCGAGAGCGGTTGTTCCGCAGCAAAAACACCACCAAAAATATTTTTTGCCGTCGTGTCCCTTTTGATATGCAATATCCTCAAAAACCTTTGCTATCGCATAATCAAAAGCAAGAACAATAATCGCACCCAAAATTGATAAAAGAATAGCCATAAATTTTTACTCCTTTTATTATATTGCAAGATGATTATAGAACAGATTGTTCTAATTGTCAATAGAACAATCTGTTCTGCTATATAATTTTTTGTGGTGATGTCATTTGAAATTCACAAGAATTCGTGATTTAAGAGAAGACGCAGATTTAACACAGACAGAGCTCGGAAAGCAAATCAATTTACCGCAGCGAACATATGCATATTACGAAAGCGGCGAACGCACCGTGCCGCCGGAGGTCTTAATTGCACTTGCAGATTTTTATAATGTCTCGGTCGATTACATACTCGGCCGCACCGATACGAAATAAACACGAATTTTTGTTTGCGCACATTTTACACATTATTTTTTTCATGTTATTACGCTTTTAACTTGTTTTGTTGTTGTAATATTATTATAGGTCAAATTGACCTATATGCCAATAGGTCAATTTCACCATATTTCTATTAGGTCATTTTGACATAATATATACAGGGTGATAAAATGGACATCGGCAAAAGACTACAGGATTTACGCCGTGAGCGCGGATACACACAGGTAAAAATGCAAATGCTCACCGGAATAGACCAAAGTGATTATTCTAAAATAGAACGCGGACACCGCTATTATACATTTGAGCAGTGCATAAAAATCGCAAAAGCCCTCAACACAAGTATGGATTATCTTGCAGGTCTTACAGACGAAAAGACACCATATATACGTCGTATCACAGAAGCGGAAACAAAATAGAAAACTTCGCCGTTTTGACACAAAATCAAAATCGGCGAAGTATTTTTTTATTCGGATGTATTGCTCAATGCCTCGGTAACGGGGACAAGGACTTTATTTTCGTAGCACGAGAAAACATCGGCGACAAGCTCTTTATCGGGCTTTTTCGTTATAAGGCTGACGAGCGGTACGAGTATCAGTCCGCCGACCATTGCAAACGCGCCGCATGCAACGGGACTTTTAAGAAATTCGGGGAACACGGACGGCGCGAACATATTGAGCAACATTATGCCGGAACCCCACGCGAACGACACGACGCACGACGCCTTGGTAACGCCTTTCCAATACAGCGAATACAGGAACGGCGCGAGGAAGCTACCTGCAAGCGCACCCCATGAAAGTCCCATAAGCTGCGCGATAAATGTCACCTTGTGCTTGTACTGTACTATTGCGATAACTGCGGATATTATAATAAAAACAGCGACAAATGCTCTGATTATGAGCAGATTTTTCTTTTCATCCTTCTTTTTCATTAAAACAGGATCAATGAAATCAAGCGTGAGGGTCGACGCGGACGTAAGCACAAGCGATGAGAGCGTAGACATTGACGCGGCAAGCACAAGGATAAGCGTGATGCCTATAAGCCATGGACTCAAATTTGAAAGCATAGCGGGGACTACGGCGTCATAGCCCTCCGTTTTAACATCCACGTTAAACAGCCTGCCGAAACCGCCGAGGAAATAGCAGCCGCCCGCAACAACAACAGCAAAGACAGTTGAAATCACCGTTCCTTTACGGATATCGTTTTCGCTCTTTATCGCATAGAATTTCTGCACCATCTGCGGAAGTCCCCACGTGCCGAGTGACGTAAGAATAACGACGCTCAAAAGTCCTGCGGGATCGGGACCGAAGAAGGACGCAAACACGCCCGGCACGGTCGAAACGCTTTCGTCGGTCACCCCGGCAAGCGCGGCAAGAGAACCTGTAAAGCCGCCGTTTATTTTAAGCACCGCCGCAATTATCATAACGATTCCGGCAAGCATGATAATTCCCTGTATAAAGTCATTTACGGCTGCCGCCATATATCCGCCGACGATAACATACACCGCCGTAAGTGCCGCCATAACGACTATTAGCACGGTGTAGTCGATGTTGAACGCCATTGAGAAAAGACGCGAAAGCCCGTTATAAAGCGACGCGGTGTACGGAACAAGGAAAATAAAAATTATTACGGATGAAATAAGCTTCAAGCCTTTTGAATCAAATCGGCGCTCAAAGAACTGCGGCATTGTGGCGGAATCAAGGTGCTGCGACATAATGCGCGTTCTGCGTCCGAGAATCGTCCACGCGAGAAGCGAACCGATAAACGCGTTGCCGAGTCCTATCCATGTGGACGCGACGCCGAAACGCCAGCCGAACTGCCCTGCATAGCCGACAAAAATAACAGCGGAAAAATATGACGTGCCGTAAGCAAATGCGGTGAGCCACGGACCGACCCCGCGTCCGCCGAGGACAAAGCCGTTGACATCGGACGAGCGCTTTCTGCACACGATTCCGATTGTAATCGTCACGGCAAAAAACACAACAAGCATTAAAATTTTGACAAGCATCTGTTTAACCTCCCGACGCTTTTTCCAAATAAAAAAAACGGCTCCCGATGACACAAGTCAAAGAAGCCGTCTTAATTACCGGAGCTTTTAATTACCGAAATTCAGACAGCTTATGAACATAATAATAGTAGAATGCAATAAACATAAAAGCTGTCTCCTTTCGTGATTTACTGGGATTATACACCGTAAAAACCGCTTTGTCAATACTTTAGCGCTTAAAAGCGATAAAATATTTTCGGCGGCGCGGCACCTTTTACCCTTTTTTCCGGAAAGCGTTGCAGGATAAAGCACATTTGCACGGAGAAGA
>OMRJ01000221.1 GCA_900313475.1 uncultured Eubacteriales bacterium
AAAAAAGTTGGTAGCAAGTCGGCGCGTCGCGAGCGCATTTATAAGCGAGCAGCAGAGACGCAGCGTGACTTTTTTCGGAGAGGAGGAACGACGGAGTGAGCATAGCGGCGAGGAACGCAGCCGCAAGCGATACGCAGTCCGTGACGACGAGCTGCAGTCTGTGACGGCGAAATTCACGGATTAAAATTTTGACAATAAATACCGATGAAAAGGAGAATTATTATGAGCAAAAAAACGGCAAAAGAACTGAAAAAAGAACTTTTCTACACAAACGAAAGCTCCTTTGTCAGGATGAGCGAAGCCGAAACGGAGGCGGCATACGACTTCTGCGAGGAATACAAGAGCTTTCTTGACGATGCTAAAACGGAGCGCGAGGCTGCGGCAAAGGCAATAGAGCTTGCCAAAGCGAACGGCTTTTCGGAGTTCCGTCCCGGCACCTTTTACACCGAGGGCGACAAAATATGGTTCAACAACAGAAACAAATCGGTCATTCTTGCGGTCATCGGAAAGCGTGAGCTTTCGGACGGAGTCCGCATAGCGGCAGCGCATATTGATTCACCTCGCCTTGATATGAAACAGAATCCGCTGTTTGAGGACGGCGGAATGGCGTTTTTAAAAACGCGCTACTACGGCGGCATTAAAAAATATCAGTGGACAACAATTCCGCTCTCACTTCACGGCGCAGTGGTGAAAAAGGACGGCGAAACGGTCACGGTAAAGATAGGCGAGGACGAGGGCGACCCCGTTTTCGTTGTGACCGATCTTCTTCCGCACCTTGCGCAGGAGCAGATGGACAGGAAGCTTCGCGACGGAATAAACGCCGAAAAGCTCAATATTCTTGTCGGCAGCCGTCCGTTTGACGACAGCGAGGAATCCGACAATATCAAGCTGAACATAATGAATATTCTGCACGAAAAATACGGCATTGTCGAAGCCGATTTTCAGAGCGCGGAGCTTGAGGCCGTGCCTGCCTTCGGCGCGCGCGACGTGGGTCTTGACCGCTCTATGATAGGCTCCTACGGCCACGACGACAGGGTGTGCGCATATCCCGCGCTGATGGCGATTCTCGACACCGAAGCGCCCGAATACACATGCATTACCGTGCTCACCGACAAGGAGGAAACGGGTTCCGACGGCAACACGGGTCTTCACTCGTCATACCTCAAATATTTCATTGCCGACCTTGCGGCAGCCGCGGGCATTGATCCGTGGACGGTTTTGAGCGCGTCGGAGTGCCTTTCGGCAGACGTGAACTCGGCATATGACCCGAATTACGCCGACGCATACGAGAGCAGAAACTCAAGCTTTGTAAACAAGGGCGTATGCATTTCAAAGTACACAGGCTCACGCGGCAAATCCGGCACAAGCGACGCAGGCGCGGAATTTGTAGGAAAAATAAGGGCGCTGCTCGACAAAGCAAACGTCTGCTGGCAGACGGGCGAGCTTGGCAGAGTAGACCTCGGCGGCGGCGGAACGGTCGCAAAGTTCATTGCCGCGCTCAATGTTGACGTAGTTGACATAGGCGTGCCCGTGCTGTCGATGCACGCGCCGTTTGAAGTTGTGGGCAAGGCGGACGTGTATGCCGCATACATGGCATTTTCCGCATTTTTCAACTCTTAAGATAAGGAGACTGTATGTTCATTTCTCCGTCTTCATTTTCCGGTGTGTTTGTTCTGCCCTCGGCGATTGCCGACGGGGCGCTTAAAACCGCATCGGGCAGCTTTCTGAAGGTCATAATTTATATTTACCGAAACTGCGCGGAGCCTGTAGACGCCGCGCGCATTTCGGCGTCAACGGGCGTGCCCGAAGGCGAAGTCGGCGACGCGCTTCGATACTGGGCGGACAAGGGCTTTCTCACGGAGGGCGAGCCTGCGCCTGCATACGCTTTGCCGCAGACGGCAGCGGAAAACACTCCCGCGCCGACCGAAAAAAAGGCGGAAACTACCGCCCGAAGCGGCGCGAAAAAAATCGAATCAAACGAAACGGGTGCAAGTGATATTTCTCCTGAAAAAGAGAAAAAAGAACACATAACCGTAAGACCGAAGCCGCTTACATACGACGTGATATGCCGCCGCACCGACGAATCCGCAGAGGTTCGCACGCTTTTCAGCGAGGCTCAAATGCGCCTCGGCCGCATTATCGGTTCGGGCGACCAATCGTCGCTGCTGCTTTTGCACGACTATTACGGACTGCCCGTCGAAGTCATTCTGGCGCTGTGCGAGTATGCGCGGGCAAGCGGTAAAAGCGGCAATATGAATTATATTTACACAGTGGGTGTGGACTGGTCAAAACGCGAGATCGACACGCTTGAGGAAGCCGACGAGGAATTTAAGCGTATTCAGGAGCTTGATAAAAACTGGGCGCCGTTCTGCGAAATAACGGGCATAAAAAGGAAAAAGCCGACGGCAAAGCAGAGCGAATATTTGGCGTCGTGGATAGATCGTTATCACTTCACGACGGAGATGCTCGCCTGCGCATATGAGGAAATGAGCAGGCACACCTCGGCGATGAGTTTTCCGTATATGAACAAAATTCTGACCGTCTGGTACAGCGCCGGAGTGGACACTCCCGAAAAGGTCAAGGCTTACGAGCAGGAATTTATAGACAAAACGGCAAAAAAAGCCGCCGAACGCGAAGCGAAAAAGAAAAATCCCTACGGCATCGCCGCGCCGGCGCAAACGGAACAAAAGCCGGCGTCATACGACATCGAAAAGGCGCAGCAAAGGGCAAAGGCGGCTGTTCCGACACTGAAAAAAAAGGAGAAACGGTAAAATGTCATACACACGCGAAATGTTTGAAAGCGCAAGAAATGAAATCGAAAACCGCCGCGTCTCCTCCGAGGACAAGGCAGAGAAACGCCGTCGCGACTTTGAAAAAAAAGAACCCGAATACGCCGTTTTGCGCAATACAATGATATCCTCCGTCAGGGAAGCCGTAAAGGCGATAAACATGAAGCCCGAAAAGGCGGCGCTTTTTATAGAAGAACAGAAGGAAAAAAATCTCTCGGCGCAGCGCCGCATAAAAGAGCTTCTGATAAAGAACAATTTACCGTCGGACTGGCTCGAGGTGCACTATTACTGCCCCGTTTGCTCCGACACGGGCTTTGTCGGGACAAAGCTGTGCTCATGCTTCACCGACCTTTTGAAAAAAAAGGCTTTTGATGAGGCAGGCAAAAAATCACCGCTTAAATTCTGCCGATTTGAAGATTTCAGGCTCGATTACTATCCGACCGAAATAAACGGCGAATACGGCTGCTCGTCACGCGAACGCATGGAGGGCATTCTGGCTTTCTGCAAGGGCTACGCCGACGATTTTGACAGATCCTCACAGAGCATTCTGATGCTCGGTGAAACGGGACTCGGCAAAACGCATCTGTCACTGTCGATTGCGGGAGAGGTGATAAGCCGCGGCTATAACGCCGTTTACAACTCCGCACAGAATATTTTTACGGAATTAAACAAGGAGCATTTCGGCAGGTCGGATATTTCGTTCAGCTATGAAGCAATGATACTCGACTGCGACCTTCTGGTTATCGACGACCTCGGCGCGGAATTTGCCACACAGTTTACGAACGCGGCACTTTACAATATTATTAACACGAGAATAAACTACTCTCTGCCGACGATAATAAACACAAATCTGTCGCTTAAGGAGCTTGAGGAAAAATACACGCGCCGCATTTCGTCGCGCATAATCGGCGAATATGCCGTGCTTGACTTCTTCGGTTACGATATCCGACAGATTAAAAACGAACAGTAAAATGATTTCTGCGAAGAAGATTTATTATTGTAAATGCAAAAATAATGCATTGCTGTCACTGCCGACTTTTTTCGGTTTCAGGCGGTCGGGTATTGTGCATTGTCCTTTCCTCTTGTAGGGAACGCACACCTCGTCGTCGCAAAGACTGCTAAGCTCCGTCCCGCGTGGTGACGCGTGACATCCGCCCGCTTGTCTTGCTCCTCCTCTCCGAAAAAAGTCTCGCTGCGTCTTTGCTGCTCGCTTGTAAACGCGCTCGCGACGCGCCGACTTGCTACCAACTTTTTTCGGTTTCAGGCGGTCGGGTGTTGTGCATTGTCCTTTCCGCTTGTAGGGAACGCACACCGGGCGTTCCGCGGTGGAAAACGCGGGCGAATGCCGTTCGGTCGGTCGACGAAGAAACATAAAATTAACGAATCAATTTTGTGCCATATAAATATTTCAACCCATGCAATGTCCGTCCGTCGAACGCACGTTTTGTAATCTTCTGTTTGTTTACGGTCGCGGACGCCGCAGGTGCGGCGACCCTACAATTCTATCGGTCAGGTTTCGGCTTGCAGGTGGAAAACGCGGACGGATGCCGTTCGGTCGGTCGACGGTAAACACTATATTATCGAAAAAATTACACAATCTATTGTTTCAACCAATGCAACAACAGTTCCTACTGCCAAGTCTGTAGTGGACTTTCACCACCAAGTTATTACGCGTGCCGAGCACACACATAAAAATAACCGTCCTTGATTACACATAAGGACGGGTTATTTTCAATAATTTGTATTAAAACGGAAGCTGCCGTTTTCGGTGCTCCTTTTGTCGGCACGACATCAAATTTTTGTCTTTTAATAAAATCTTTTATGAATGGCGCTGACGGCGGAGTCGGCGTCTTCTTTTTTTACAACCACCGAAAAACGCATTTCGGAGGAAGATATCATTATAACATTGATATTTTTTTCCGACAGAGCCTCGTATATCGCAGCTGCGACGCCCGGATGCGATTCCATTCCTGCGCCCACCACGGACACCTTTGCCACCGATTTATCGCACAGTATGTCTTTTTCGTCAAACTTTCCGCTGTTTTTAAGGATTTCGGCAGCCGCATCCGCATTACTCTCCGAAACCGTAAAGGCTATGTCAGTCGTGCCGTCCTTTTCGGTAGTCTGTAGAATAATATCGCAGTTTATATTATTTTGAGACATCAATCCGAAAACAGAGAAAACCTCTCCCGAGGTTCCCTTAAGTCCCGACACCGTAATACGCGCGATGCTGCTTTTTTTAGTGACACCGCTTATGAGCATTTTTTCCAAATCGGAAACCTCCTCTTTAACAACGGTTCCGTCCGCGTCCGAAAAGGCGGAGCGAACCTCCAAAACGACCGAATATTTGCGCGCAAGCTCCACGGCGCGCGGATTGAGTACCTTAACGCCGAGAAAAGACAGCTCCTGCATGTTGTTGTAGTCGATTTCTTTTATTTTCCTTGCGTCCGGAACCTTTTCGGGGTCGGCGGTGTAAATTCCGTCGACCTTTGAATATACAACGCATTTTTCCGCATTGAGCGCTGCCGCGATTGCGACGGCGGTTGTATCGGAGCCGCCGCGTCCGAGCGTGGTCATGTCGCCGTGTCTGTTCACGCCCTGAAAACCGGCTGCCACAACGACTTTTCTTTCGGATATCTCTTTTTTAAGCCTTGCCGTATCAATATCCTTGATTCGCGCCTCGCCGTTTGCGGAGCTTGTCATTATTCCCGCCTGAAAGCCCGAAAGCGATACGCTTTTTATTCCGATATTCCCGACCGCGATTGCAAGCTTTGAGGAGCTTAAAAGCTCACCTGCGCTCATTATCACGTCCAGCTCTCTTTTTGAAGGCTTATCGGACAGGCGAAGCGCCTCGGAGAGAAGCGCGTCCGTCATGCCGCCCTGTGCGGAGACTACGGCTATAACCGCTTTTCCTTTTTCGTATTCTTTTTTTATTATTTCGGCAGCATTCTTTACGGCGCCGTCGTCAATGAGAACGCTGCCGCCGAATTTCAGAACCGTAATATTATTCATAGAACGGGAATGACCGACACAGGCACAAAGCCGTCTGCGGAATCAAGCCTGTCGTTGAGGACGCTTCTGCCGTCCGCTTCGCATATAAAGGCTATATCTTTGGCACCGCCGTCGCTTAACAGCTTAATACCGCCGAACGCTTCACGCACACGCGCGGTTGTTTTTTCGGTGTCGTTGGAAAAGCCTCTTACATAAAATCTCTTTTCGCTCAAATCCACGTCGCCCATAATGCCGTCGCGGTGTTCGCTCCACGAATAAACAGGCTCGTTTTTGAATTTAAGACGCGCACATTCGAGAATATCAGCCACCACATCGCTCGCAGTGGGCAGCTTGCCCGCACCGGGACCGGAGAGCATAAGCTCCGGCATGGCGTTTCCCTTTATAAATACCGCGTTCAGGACGCCTCTTACACCCGAAAGAATATCTTTTTCACTCAATGCCGCGGGAGCGACACAGGCGTAAATTCTGCCGTCCTTTACCGAACCTCTGCCGATAAGCTTAACGGCAAATCCGGCATTCTTCAGATATGTAACGTCTTCAAGCGTAATTTCGGTAATGCCCTTTGTTTTTATCTCGTCCGGATAAACATGACTGCCGAAGCATGCCGAGCAGAGAATAGCCGTTTTTCTCGCCGCGTCAAAGCCCTCTATATCGTCGGTCGGGTCTTTTTCGGCAAAGCCTTTTTTCTGCGCGTCCGACAGCGCCGCTTCAAAGGACGATTTTTCCTCGGTCATTTTTGTCAGAATATAATTTGTTGTACCGTTCAGAATACCGCTGAAGCTCTCCGTTTTATTTGAAGACAGACACGAAAAGATATTGCGAAGCACCGGTATTCCGCCGCACACCGACGCTCCGAACATGAATGCAACGTCATTCTTTTCAGCCTGCGCCATAAGAGCCTCGCCTTTTTCGGCAACGAGCTGCTTATTTGACGTTACAACGCATTTTCCCGCCGCCATGGCACGCATGCAGAACGTAAATGCAGGCTCCGTGCCGCCCATCATTTCGGCTACGACATCTATTTCACCGTCGTTTATTATTGACTCGATATCGTGAATGACGCGCGTTTCATACGGCGTGTCTTTTAAATCTCTCAAATCAAGTATATATTTAACTTCAACACTTTTCTGCGAACAGCGCTTTGCGTAAACCGAACCCAGCTCATCTATAAGGTCCACTACGCCCGAACCGACAGTACCGCAGCCTAATACGGCTATCTTCATTTTAACACATCCTTTTCGTCTGTTTTCCTATTATATTAAAATAAATCCCCGTAAAAATCAACCTCAAACAGGCAATAAAAAAAGTTTTCGCCGAACACCGCCTATAATGACGGGATTCGAACCCATGTCGCCCGTCAGTGCCCCTTTTCGGCACTTTTCTCCCTTTTCGTCTTGACTTGCGTCAGTATTTGCAAGGGTTTTAACGCGGCATGAGCGAAAATCAGCCTGTCAAAACCGACACGGGTTCAAGTCCCGTCAGCCTAAAAAAACGGAGTTGACAAAAATTCCAAAAGATGATATTATATTAACGGAAGGAGCACCGAAAACGGCTGCTGCCCTCAAGAGTATTATTTCAGAAGAAATAAACCGCCTCTATTTGGAAGACAGGGCGTTTATTTTTTTATACTCAAAAATTGCAATAAACAATCTTGATATGCCTGTCATTACAGTTAAGAACACAAAAAAAGCGTAACATACTGCATTTTGAGCACCGAATTTCGATGGTGAGAATTACAGCCGCCTGCCGTTCACCGAGTGATTATGCTCCTCCCGAAGGTCATAGGACAAGATACCGGATAACACTTAAATTATACAATAAATGAATTGTTTTGTCAGCTGCCGTCGCTCAAAGTGTATCGGCGTTTTTTTTATAATATGGATAAATCGTAAAAAGGTTGTCATAAATGCTTTTACTATATATAAATATTTAAAAATATAATACAATATATATTGCAAACGAGACACGGATGTGATAAAATTTATAAGTCAAAGTATATTATTTGCGGGAGACGGAAATGGACACTTTAAACGACGTTTGGAAAGCGGTGCTCGCCATATGCAGAACCAAGGTTTCGGAAGTCATGTACAATATGTGGTTAAGCCCGTTGGAGCTTGTAAAATTTGAAAACGACACGGTTGTATTCTGTATAAACACCGACTTTAAAAAAACAATTATTCAGGATAAATTCGGCGCCGTGCTGCGCGAGAGCTTTGAGGAGGTTATGGGCTTTCCCGTTGATATCGACATAATAGTGAGCGAGATATCGGCAGGCAGCAAGCCTGTTCCCGCAGCCGAAAAAACAGATGACACCGAAGAAGCTGAGAAAGAGGAGGAAGAAAAAACTCCTACCGGATACGAAGCCTATACCTTCGATAATTTCATTGTGGGAAAATCAAATAACTTTGCTTACAGCATATGTGTGGGTGTAGCTCAAAATCCCGGCAACTACTCAAATCCGCTTTTGATTTACGGAAGATCGGGACTCGGCAAAACGCATCTTATGCTTGCCACACTCAATGAAATAAAGAAAAATCATCCCGATTACGTAATAATTTACACAACAGGCGAAAATTTCATGAATGAAATGGTTGAGTCTATCGCCAGAAAAAATCCGTCCGCATTCAGAAACAAATACCGCAACATCGACGTGCTGCTGATGGATGATATTCAGTTTATACAGCGCGGTGAAGGTGTTCAGGAGGAATTTTTCCACACTTTTGACGCACTGTATCAGAAAAACAAACAGATAATTTTAACATCGGATGTTCCGCCGAGAAATATGGAGATACTCGACGAGCGTTTGAGAACCCGTTTTGAAATGGGCATTACCGCAGACGTTACACCTCCCGATTTCGATACCCGCCGCGCTATCATAATAAGAAAAGGACAGCAGCTCGCAATGCCGCTTGCCGATCCGATAGTCGATTACATAGCACAGAAAATCAAAAACAATATCCGCCAGATAGAGGGTATAGTAAAAAAAATCGCCGCAATGACAAACGCATACGGCAGGACGCTTACGCTTGACGATATAAAAATTATAATACGGGACGTAACAAGCGAGAGTCAGCCTGTAGCCGTCACCGTAGAAAACGTTATAGATTATGTTTCAAAGGCATTCGGCGTCACTGCGGCGGATATAAAATCCGATAAACGTCAGTCAAAAATAAACACCGCGCGTCAGGTAGCAATGTACGTATTAAAAGAGGTTACCGACCTCACACTTCAGGAAATAGGCGAGTATTTCAAAAAAACACACGCAACGGTCATTCACGCGCTGACAACCGTAGCGCAAAAAATGCAGGACACCCCGAATGTAAGAACCATTGCCACCGGCGCCATACAGGAATTTCAGGAAAAACAATAACGCAGCAGGTGCGGCGGCCCTACAATTTAAGCGGATAAGTTTTTCGCTTGCAAACGGAAAACGCGGGCTAATGACGTTCGTTATGCGAATAATAACGACACCTGTTTTTTTACAAGTTTTCGGTTTTTAACATTCGGGTTTTGAACATTATTAACATTAAAATTTCGGCGATGTTTAAAACAAAAAGTTTTTGAGAAGTTTTAAAACGGTTAAATTTTCCTTAAACCCTTATTTTTCCTTGCCTCCGAGACTTTTTAACAGTTTTAACACCCCCTACTACTACTACTATATTTAAACAGTTATTTATTCATTTACGGGAGGAAATTTTATGAGAATAATCTGCAATACCAATGCGCTTACGGATGCGTGTCTGAACGTACAGAGATGTATTCCGTCAAAGGCAGTGCTTCCGCATCTTGAGTGTATTCTTATAAAGACTTTATCCGAATCGAAAATAGAAATGAGCGGATATGACCTTGAGCTTGGCATTACCACTTCTCTCGGAGTCAGAGTCGAGCGCGGCGGCAGCGTGGTGCTCAATGCCAAAACGCTTTGCGATATATTAAGGCACATTCCGTCCGACACCGTGTCTATAGACTGTGACGAAAAGAACGTATGCACCGTTAAAAGCGGCGACACCGAATATACGCTTATCAGTCTTAATCCCGATGAATATCCCGAAATGCCGGAGCTTAAAGAGAGTGTTCCGTTTAACATTTCGCAGACGGTGCTGCGCGACATGGTAAAGCAGACTATATTTGCCGTGTCGACCGACGACACGAAGGCGGCGCACAGAGGCATTAAATTTGAGATAACGGCAGGTCAGATAAAGCTTATTGCTCTTGACGGCTTCCGCCTCGCCATACGCACCGAATTTGCCGATTACAACGGCGATAAAATGTCGTTCGTCGTGCCTTCCAAAACCATGAACGAGGTTATAAAGCTGATAGGTGAAGACGACAGCTTTATAAAGCTGTCGATAGGCAGACGTCACATAATTTTTGAAACGGGCGATTACGTTATAATTTCACGCCTGCTTGAAGGCGAATTTCTCGATTATCATTCCGCCGTTCCGACGCTCACAACTACGGTAATAAGAGTCGGCACCAAAGAGCTTATAGACGTTATTGAACGTACTTCGATAATAATAACCGAAAAAACAAGAAGTCCCATAAGATTTATAGTAGACAACGGCATTATAAAAGTATCTGCCGTTACGGCGCTCGGCAGCGCAAGCGACCGCATAGAGGCATCGGTGTCGGGAAAACGTCTCGAAATAGGCTTTAATAACCGCTTTTTCCTTGACGCGCTGCGAAGCTGCGACACCGACGAAGTGCTGATAAACCTTAACGGTCCGGTTTCTCCCGCTGTCATACTTCCGCCGGAGGGAAGCGACTTTCTTTATCTTGTACTGCCGGTGAGAATCAAAAACGATTAAAAAATTTTTTCATTTCTCCGTATGAACCGGAGAGAAGTTTTGCACAGGCGGAAACCCGAACGTAAAAAATTGCAGGGCAGACGCACACGAGCCGACCGCGTAAAAGCGACATTTTGATTTGATATTCAGAAGAAAGAAGAATTTTTATGTCATTTACTCCCGACGGAAGAAAAATAAAAAAGATAAAGGTTAAGCTTCTCGAAATAAAGGATTATCCTTTGCATATAAAAACGCCGTTTATAAAGCTTGACGCGGCGCTTAAATTCAGCGGTACAGCCGAGACGGGCGGACACGCGAAGATACTTATAGAAGAAGGACGCATCCGTGTAAACGGCGAGACGTGCAAGGTGCGCGGAAAAAAGCTTTGCCCGGGTGACACATTTGAATACAAAGACGAGCGCTTTACCGTATGCGGCGAAAACGGCGCGGAATAATGAAGCTTAAAAGGATAACATACGGCGGTTTTCGCAATCTTGAACAGCTTACCGTCACGCCGCATGAGGGCGTAAATATTATATACGGCGAAAATGCGCAGGGAAAAACGAATATACTTGAGGGTATCTGGCTTTTCAGCGGACTTAAAAGCTTTCGAGGCGCAAAGGACAGAGAGCTTGTTGCGTTTTCAAAAAACAGAGCAAAGCTTACCTCCGTTTTTGAAACCTCGCAAAGGGAAAACAGAGCCGAAATTGTAATAGACGGCAGGCGCAGGGCATCGCTCAACGGAGTGGAGCTTAACGGAGCGTCGGGGCTTATCGGAAAATTCGGCGCGGTGGTGTTTTCGCCGTCGTTTATGTCGGTCGTGAAAGAGGGGCCGAGCGAGCGCAGACGTTTTATTGACGCTGCCATATGCCAGTTAAAGCCGTCATACGCCGTGATGCTTACGCAATATAAAAGGCTGCTTGTTCAGCGCGCGGCGGTGCTTAAGGATACGCAGAAAAACCCGTCCCTTTATCAAATGCTTGAAATAATTGATGAAAAAGCCGCATTTGAGGGAGACAGGATAACCGAAGAAAGAGTAAAATATATACAACGGCTGTCCCCGTTTGTCACGGATATATATTCGGGACTTTCGGGCGGACGTGAGGAAATAGGCTTTTCGTACACCGCAAAAAACAGGAGTGAGGGCGAGACGCTTCTCGATGCTCTCGCAAGGCTGCGCAGTGAGGATATAATGACGGGCGCGACCTCGGCGGGGCCTCACAGGGACGATATCGACATAAAAATAAACGGAGTGTCGGCGCGGACATTCGGTTCGCAGGGGCAGCAGCGCTCATGCGCGCTTGCCATGAAGCTTGCGGAGGCATCCGTAATCAGCAGTGTGCGGAACGAACAGCCGGTAATGCTGCTCGACGACGTTATGAGCGAGCTTGACGAATCGCGTCAGGACTACATATTGAATCACATTAAAAACGGACAGGTCTTTATAACATGCTGCGACCCTGCTTCGGTGCTGCGGCTGTGTGAGGGACGAACATTCAGAATAAAGAACGGCGGTGTGACGGATGTATCTTGAGCTTGCGCCCGACGCGGTGGTGCGCCTGAAAGAAATCATCGGCATTTTTGACCTTGATAACGCGACGGTTATGAAAAACACGCGCGATTATCTCGCGCTTGCCGAAAAAAAAGGACAGACCGAAACGGTGACGTTTGATTTGCCGAAATCCTTCACCGTAACCGCAGACACGAACGATAAAAACGGACAGAGAGTGTATATTTCAAAATTTTCACCGACAACGCTGATGAAAAGAATATAATCGGTAATTCGGTATTGATGTTATCGAATGCCGATTGCTCTTATTAGTATATGAATACGCCGTGCGGTCGGGCGGCGGGTAAACAAAAATGCGAATTATATGAAAAACGTAAATTTTAATTCGAAAGTTAAAAATAATTGCAGGTAAAAAAATTTGCAAAAGACACATATTTCACTGCGGAGCGTTGCTTCGCCATGGGGGTTTTTACATGGACAATTCCGAAAACAAATTTTCCGTTCTCGACGAGGAGGAGGAAAAGTTTGCCGAAGAAATGCGTGAGGAGGACACCGGCGTTGACGGTGAGATGAACACCGCCGTCACGGAGGACTACGGCGCGGATCAGATTCAGGTTCTTGAAGGGCTTGAGGCTGTAAGAATGCGTCCCGGCATGTATATCGGCTCAACGGGACCTAAAGGACTTCACCACCTTGTGTATGAGATTCTCGACAACTCGATTGACGAATCTCTCGCGGGTTACTGCACTCATATCGAAGTGGAAATTCTCCCCGATAACGTCATATCCGTAAGGGATAACGGACGAGGGATTCCGGTTGAAATTAAGGCTGCGCAGGGACTTCCCGCGGTCACGGTCGTGCTGACCGTTCTGCACGCCGGCGGCAAATTCGGCGGCAGCGGTTATAAGGTGTCGGGAGGGCTTCACGGCGTCGGCTCATCGGTCGTTAACGCTCTTTCGGAGTGGCTCACGGTCGAGGTAAGCCAGAACGGGCATATTTACCGTCAGCATTTTGAGCGCGGCAACATTGCGAGCGAGCTTGAAATTACAGGCGATACGGACGAAACGGGTACGCTTATCATGTTCAAGGCAGACCCGGAGATTTTCACCGAAACTACCGTATACGATTTTGAGGTTCTCGAAAGACGTATCAGAGAGCAGGCGTTTTTGAATGCGGGACTTAAAATAACGCTTACCGACAGCCGCGACGCGGAGAACATAAAGGAAGAACATTTCTGCTTTGAGGGCGGACTTTCGAGTTTTGTCGAATACCTTACCGAGAGCAGGGGACTTACACGCATACACGAGAAGCCAATCCACTTTTCTATGGTAAAGGACGACAGAAGCGCCGAAGTCGCGTTGATGTATAACGACAGCTACAACGAGCTTATTCTCTCGTTTGCGAATAACGTCTATACAGCCGACGGCGGCACGCACGAAAACGGCTTCAAAAACGCTCTTACGCGTGTTTTTAACGACTACGGAAAAAAATACGGCATGCTTAAGGACGGCGACAGAAAGCTTTCGGGCGACGATGTTCGCGAGGGGCTTACCGCCGTTATCAGCGTTAAGCTTACCGACGCGGAATTTGAAGGACAGACAAAGGGCAAGCTCGGCAACACCGATGTCACTCCGCTTGTTCAGAGCCTTGTTTACAACCGTCTTATGACGTTTTTTGAGGAAAACCCCGCAGTGGCAAAGAGCATTTTCAACAAGGCGCTCGACGCCTCGCGCGCAAGAGAGGCGGCGAGAAAGGCGAGAGATCTTGCGAGAAGAAAATCGGCGTTTGAGGGCGGCGGACTTCCCGGAAAGCTTGCCGACTGCACCGATAAGGACCCGGCAAACTGCGAGCTGTTCATCGTTGAGGGAGACTCGGCAGGCGGCTCGGCAAAGGAGGGGCGCGACAGAACGATTCAGGCGATTCTTCCGCTCTGGGGCAAAATGCTCAACGTCGAAAAATCGCGTATCGACAAGGTTATAGGCAACGAAAAGCTTGTCCCCGTAGTCCTTGCGCTCGGCACAGGAATCGGCGACGACTTCGATATAACAAAATTAAGATATCACAAGATAGTTTTAATGGCTGATGCCGATGTTGACGGCGCTCACATCAGGACGCTTTTATTGACATTCTTTTTCCGTTACATGCGTCCGCTCATTGACAACGGATACGTTTATATCGCGCAGCCGCCGCTCTACAGAGTTACAAAGGGCAAAAAGCACCGCTACGCCTATTCGGACGAGCAGCGCGACACGCTCATTGCGGAGATAGGCACCGGATACAAGATACAGCGCTACAAGGGTCTCGGTGAAATGGATCCGCATCAGCTTTGGGAGACGACCATGGATCCCGAAACGCGCACGATGCTTCGCGTGAATCTCTCGGACGCAATCGAAGCGGATGAGACGTTCTCAATCCTCATGGGCGACAAGGTGGAGCCGCGCCGCGATTTCATCGAAAAGAACGCAAAGTTTGTTCAGAACCTTGATATATAAAGGGAGGTAAGGCACAAAATGGATAACGAAAATAAAAACGGCACCGAATATGATGCTCTCGAAGATAAAGACGTCAACGAAACCGTTGAGAATATCGACGACGCGTCGGAGGAAGCGGACGAGCCTAAGGGTCAGCTTATAGAGGTTGACCTCAATAAGGAAATGCGTAAATCGTTTCTCGACTACTCGATGTCGGTTATCATGCAGCGTGCGCTCCCCGATGTAAGGGACGGCTTGAAGCCCGTCCACAGGCGCATACTCTACACGATGTTTGAAAACAACCTCTCCCCGTCGGGAGAATACCGCAAGTGCGCGGACACGGTCGGCGCGGTTCTCGGACGCTATCATCCCCACGGCGACGCTTCCGTTTACGACGCTATGGTGCGTTTGGCGCAGCCTTTCTCGATGAGATACATGCTTGTCGACGGTCACGGAAACTTCGGTTCGGTGGACGGCGATCCGCCTGCAGCATACAGGTATACGGAATCCAGAATGAGCAAAATTACGCTTAAAATGCTCACGGATATCAATAAAGACACGGTCGATTTTCAGGGCAACTATGACGACCGTCTTCAGGAGCCGACTGTTCTGCCGGCGCGTTACCCGAATCTGCTTGTAAACGGTTCAACGGGTATCGCGGTCGGCATGGCTACCAACATTCCGCCGCACAACATGAAAGAGGTCATCGACGGCGTTTGCTGTGTTATCGACAACCCCGACTGCACTCTTGAGGACATAATGCAGCACATAAAGGGACCCGACTTCCCGACGCGCGGCATCATTATGGGCAGAGCGGGCATACGCGCCGCATATGCGACGGGACGCGGCAAAATAACCGTCCGTGCGCGCTGTGAGATTCAGGAGACGAAGAACAACAGATATCAGATAGTCGTGACCGAGCTGCCGTATCAGGTAAACAAGGCGCGTCTTATCGAGTCCATAGCGGAGCTGCACAAGGACAAGAAGATAGAAGGGCTTTCAAACGTCAACGATTTTTCAGACCGCAAGGGCATGAATATAGTAATTGAGCTTAAGCGCGAGGCGAACCCTCAGGTGGTGCTCAATCAGCTCTACACCTATACGCAGCTGCAGGTGTCCTACGGCATAATTCAGCTTGCGCTTGTAAACGGCGAGCCGAAAATTTTGACGCTTAAGCAGATTATTGAAGAATATATCGACCATCAGTTTAACGTTATCACACGCAGAACGCAGTTTGACCTCAAAAACGCGCAGGACAGAGCGCACATTCTCGAAGCACTTCTCAAGGCGCTCGACTTTATCGACGAGGTCATAGATATTCTCCGTTCTTCAAAGAGCATTCCCGAGGGCAAGGAGCGTCTTATGCAGCGCTTCGGCTTTGATGAGGTTCAGGCGAATCACATCGTGCAGATGCGTCTCGGTCAGCTTACGGGTCTTGAGAGGGAAAAGCTTGAGGACGAGGAAGCCGAGCTTGAAAGAAAAATCGCCGAATATCTGCATATTCTCTCGTCGCGCGAGACAGTCCTTGAGGTTGTCAAGAATGAGCTTACGGCTGTAAGGGACGAATTTGCGGACGACAGGCGCACAGAGATTGTCAATGTCAGCGGCGAGGTCGATGTTGAAGACCTTATTCCCGTTGAGGAATGTGTTTTCACAAAGACGCGTTTGGGCTACATAAAGAGAATACCGGCTGATGAATACAGAAGCCAGCGCAAGGGCGGCAGAGGAAAGCTCGGACTTACCACGCGCGAGGAGGACGTAGCCGATACGGTGTTTACGGCGTCCACGCACGACCGCATCATGTTCTTTACCACAAAGGGAAAGGCATATAAAATTAAGGGCTATGAAATTCCTGAAGGCAGCCGCACGTCAAAGGGAATGAACCTCGTTAACATTCTCCCGATAGAGACTGACGAAAAGGTGTCCGCAATGCTGATGATACCGGCGGACGCGGAGGATGAATACATCTGCATGATTACGCGCAACGGCGTTATCAAGCGCACGAGTCTTTCGGATTTCAGAAATATCAGAAAGAACGGCATTATTGCCATAAATCTCGATGAGAACGACGTGCTCGAAAACGTCCTTCTCACAACGGGAAACGACGATATCTACATTGCCACGCACAACGGTCTGGGCATACGCTTCAACGAGAACGACGCAAGAGTAATAGGACGTACCGCGCGCGGAGTTAAGGCGCTCACGTTCAAGTCGGAGGATGATTACATTGTCGGCGCGGAAATTCTCCGCGACGGCGACGGCGGAAAGATTCTCACCGTCAGCGAAACCGGAAACGGACGCAAAAACGGCTATGAGGACTACAGATGCCAGTCGCGCGGCGGCATGGGCTGCATAAACTACCGTGTCGAAAAGTACGGCGCGGTCGCGTCCATCAAAAAGGTTTTCGACGATGACGATGTGATTCTCATTTCGGAAGCCGGTATCGTTATCAGACTCTCGGCGGCGGATATCCGCGAGTGTGCGCGTCCGTCAAAGGGCGTTAAGCTCATGCGCCTCGGCGATGACGATAAAATTATCACGATGACAGTTACCAAAAAAGCGGACGGTGACGGCGAAACGGAAGCTCTGCCGGTTGATAACGACAGAGAAGAAGAATAAACGGAAATAAAATGATTGTTTGTATTGATTTTTGTACGGCATATTTGTTATAATAATCTAAAATATTTTCAATCGGAGAAATTCGAAAAAACGGATATCGTCGGTCTGTGCAGAAGCAATGCGAACGAATATTCTTAATTACGAATTCGAATAAAAAATCGACCTACGGAGCAGCCATATGGAAAAAAAAGATACCAAATCCGCAAAAAAAACGACATCAAGTGAGGGAGATACTGTAAAAAAAGCATCTGATTCCTCAAAGCCCGTGAAGAAAGCCGACGGCGCGAAAAAGACCGCCTCGGCGAAAGGCGGCAAAAAAAAGTCATCTGAAACGGGCGCAAAAAAGAAAAAAGCACCGCTCCGCAAGAGCGACAAGGTTATTCTTTCAATAATTGCGGTGCTCGTTGCGCTCGGCGCGGTATTTGCCGGAATAATCCTCAATCTTGATTTTGCGGAGGATATTTTTCACCACGGAACGGATTTTATTGACGACACTCATGTAGATACCGACGGTGACGGCAGGCAGGACGAAGACGATAAGTCGGCGGTTGAGGCTCTTTCGGAGCTTCGCGACAGCACAGACCTTTCGGGAATACTCAAAAACTGGGCTAAAGGCTCTACCGATGCTTCTCTCATGAAAAGCAAGGACGTTATAAACTTTCTGCTCATAGGGGTTGATGCGGGCGGAGGCAATTCCGACTCGATAATTATGCTCACGGTGAACAAAAAGACTCAAAAGCTGTATCTTACGTCTTTTATGCGTGATTCGTACACTTATATCAACACAAAATACGGCGATAAGTACGCAAAGGTCAATGCTTCGTATGCCAACGGCGGCGCGGACTGCCTTGTCGAGACGATAGAAAACGACTACAAAATTGCAATTGACCACTATGTTTCGGTCAACTTCAATACATTCAAAGAAATTGTAGACGTTATGGGCGGTGTTACGGTGCCGATTCAGGAATATGAAGCGCGCGCGATGCGTGCCGAGGGCGGCTACACCGGTACACACGGTGACGCGGTTACGCTCAACGGTGAGGACGCGCTCATTTTCTGCCGCATCCGTCACTGCGATTCCGACGCGGATGTGAGCCGCACAAGACGTCAGCGTACATTTATAACGTCGATAATCCACCGCGCAAAGGATATCAGTATGTCACAGGTAAGCGGCGTTATAGGCACTCTGCTGAAATATGTGCGCACGGACTGCTCCACCGCCGACCTTATTTCCCTTGCAACACAGGGACTTCTCGGCAAGTGGTATGATTATGAGATAATCACCACAACGGAGCCTATCGAAAGCTGCCGTCTGGACTATTCGGGCTACGCATGGGTGTGGATAGTGGACTATCCGGCCGCCGCGCAGGACCTCCAGAAAAAGATTTACGGAGAGACGAACATAACGCTTAACGAAAACCGCGTGACCGCAATAGATGTCATGAAACGCGGCAGTTCGGGAAAAGCGCGCCCGTAAACGGAAACAGGATAACATTTAAAAAGGGACTGCATTTTTGCGATGCAGCCCCTTTTTTAGTGGATAGGAAAAAAAGATTAGGAAAAGACAAACCGGGCAAAATCAAGGCTTCATACTTGATTTTGTTTGCCCGAAGGCGTACAAAGGTACGCCGAGCGGCAAAGTTTGTCTGTAGTATAAAACATAAAACGGGCGTATTCTTAATAAACGGAGTAACTTGTCGCAGTCTTTCGGACTTGCAATCCCGTTAACATACCATGTAAAAGCGTTGATTTTTTCTGTTTTATACGTTCATCGCTTTTTTAACATCCCTTATATATTCCTTGCAAGAATAATTCAGTGTTTTATTTGATTATTTAATGTTTATTGTGATTTCACGGGCGGCGACAACCTCGTCAAACGGTTTTTCCGCGTCGTTTATGTTGACAAATTTGAAACACAGCGGTTTTCCGCCGTCGGGTTTTTTCACGGTAAATATCTGTATATTGCCCGATTCACCCTCTAACGGTTTTCTGTCACCGATTGCATTCTTTTCTTCCTGTTTCACGATTTCGACATCGGTGTCCGTGCGCCATGTCATGACGGATGAGATTTGCGGAAGCACGACCGTCACCGTTTCGCCGTCGGTCTTTACATCAATACTGTCGCTGACGGTTACGCTTTCATCGAGGTCTGCGCCGTTCGCATCTTTGCGCGGTGTGATAGAATATTCCGTATTATTGATCAGAACAACATTTCTGTTTGTCTTCCCGTCTGCGTCAAGCGGGAAAGCGGTATCGTCGGGATTCTTATTTACCGGCAGCCGAGTCGGTGAGCAAGCTGACAGAAAAATCAGAACCGCAACAAATAAAATGCTTGAAATAATAATAAATTTTTTATTATTCATTTTTATTCACCTTTTATTTTGCGTTGTTTTCGGCTTTGTTCGTTAATTCTTCACGGTAAAGATATTCAAGAGAAACGCGGCGTGTTGCGGATTTAAGGATCAATCTTGCGTCTGCGGTGTCGATTTCGTCGTTAAGCGAAACATCGACCATTTCAAATGTTATGCCTTCCGGCAGCTCTTTATCAAGCCCGACCGCAAGCCGCAGCGCGATACGCGCGTACGATACATCGACCTCTCCGTTTTTATTCAGGTCGCCGATAATAATGTCATCGTTTATATCAAAATCTGACACTATTTTAGTTAATACGGTTACATTTGCTCTTTTATACGCGAGCAGACCGTCGTCATCCCATATTAATTCATTTTTATATTCTTTCCATTTTTCGGGGTCTGAAATTCTTGCTCTTACTGCAAATCTTTTTATTTCACTTGTAAGGTTCTCCCTGTTTCCGAAAACGAAGTCCAAGGCACTGCGTTCCTCGTAGTCGGGCGCGGGCGGGTATGTATCCGGAAATTCCCTTATCGGCGGAAAAAGATCTATGCCGACGGCACGTCTTAAAATAAATCTTGCGTCGCCGACGTCGATTTTGTCGTTGAGGTTGACATCGACCATTTCAAATGTTACGCCTTCCGGCAGCTCTTTATCAAGTCCGACCGCAAGCCGCAGCGCAATGCGCGCGTCCGGAATATCGCAGACCGTATTGCGGTTCAGGTCGCAGAATTTGATTTTCTTATCCGCATATGCTTTTTCGAGAAACATCGCGACAAGCTCGTCGTTGGAGTTCAACTGCGCAATCTGCCCGCCTTCCGTCCACACTATTTTGTCCTTGTATTTATTCCATTCGTCGGGGATAAAAATTCGCGCGTATGCAATGTCGTTGCGCATTCTCTGCTCCGCTTTTCCGTACCATTCCTCCGCTGTGAAATTATTTTCGATATCGCCGAACCATTCTTTTCTTTTTTCACCGGTTTCGCTTTCTGTTTTCACTGTCGGCTCCGCATATGCAACGGTCACGAAGCAGAGAGAAAACAGCAGCAGAAAACTAACTAAAGACAGACAAAGTTTTCTGAATTTCATTTCTGACATCTTCCTTTCGTAAAGGCTGTTGCGGCGGCATAAGCCGCCCGTATACGCAGTGGCGTTTTGTTGAACATATAACCGCTCGTTTTATAAATCAGATTTCATTGTCGGAAATTGAATTTTGTGTTGTATTATCCGTTTTGCCCGAACCGTAAAGACCGTGGATATCAACGTACGAAATAGGATATTCAAGTCTTACGGCAATTCTCAACAGAATTCTTGCATCTTCGATATCAATTACATCGTTAACACTGACATCGACCTTTTCAAGCGTAAGCTCTTTTGTAGGCTCGTCAAGACCGACTGCAAGCCGCAGCGCGATACGAGCGTCTCCCACATCGACTGTACCGTTGCCGTTAAAGTCACCTACTATAATGCTTTCATCAATATTTACACTCGAAAAATATTTATCCAACAGTCTGACACTGTCTTTTTTATACGCAATCCGACCTTTTTCGTCCCATTCGATTTGTTCTTTTATTTCTTTCCATTTTTCGACGGAATCAAGCCGCGCATAGTAAATATCTTTCTTTAAGTATCTGTCGAAAGTGTCGGGATACCCGAAAATAATCCAAAGAGAGTTTTTTTCAGGGTCATCATACGGCAGCTTTTCGGCATATGAGAAAGAAACGAACAGATTCAGCATTAAAA
>OMRJ01000036.1 GCA_900313475.1 uncultured Eubacteriales bacterium
ACACTCTCTTGTCAAGTACTTTTTTGAAGTTTTTTCACTTCACCGATCGCTCACCATCGCTGCCTTCGCACGCCGTATGTCTGTCGCGCTCTCTCAAGTGCTTGCATATCATACCACCTTAAAAGCCGTTTGTCAACGGTTTTTTTCGATATTTTTTAACTTTTTTATACTTGTTTTATTTTATACCATATCTTGTGTTTTTTGGATTTTCACGCCCCAATTTACAACATATAGGCGGTTGTAATTTCGGCAAATGCGGCAACAATAGGATAAACGGCAAAAAATTAACGCGAAAGAAGTTGAATTTATGACTGTATTTTGCAGCAAAAAAGGAATAAGGACATTTTCGGCGATGATAACAGTGCTGTCGCTGCTTGTCTGCGGGGCATATTTCACGCGCACGCAGGAGGAAAAGCCGAAAACAAGCATCACTGCTCTGTCAAAGATGGGTTCGACGGGCGAGGAAGTCCGGAAAATACAGAAAAAACTGAAATCACTCGGATATTTGTCCGGCTCTGTTGACGGCATCTACGGAAGTAAAACAAAAAAAGCGGTCATTGCATTTCAAAAAAACTGCGGTATAGCCGCGGACGGTATATGCGGACCGACAACGCTTTTATACCTCGGACTGTCGTCGTCGACCTCAGCAGGCTCGTCGGGGCAGTCGTCCTCCGACGTGTGGCTTTTGGCCAAGCTGATAGCCGCGGAGGCGCGCGGCGAGAGCTACACCGGGCAGGTTGCCGTAGGCGCCGTGGTGCTCAACCGTGTAGATCATCCGTCCTTTCCGGACTCGATTGCGGGCGTTATTTACCAGGCAGGCGCTTTTTCGTGCGTGAACGATGCGAACTGGAATGTGTCTCCGAACGCGACGAGCCAAAAGGCGGCGCGTGACGCGATAAACGGCTGGGATCCGTCGGGCGGCGCGATATACTATTATAATCCGCGTACCGCCACAAACAGGTGGATACGCTCACGGCCTGTCATAACGACTATAGGCAATCACGTTTTCTGTTCATAGAGAATCCGCAAAAGCCCTTGACGGGAACGGGTTTTAGTTCTATTATATATTGTATTATATATAAGGGACTGAAAAACATGTATGACATTATAATAGTCGGCGCGGGTCCTGCCGGACTCACAGCCGCCGTTTATGCGCGGCGCGCGGAGAAAAGCGTGCTGGTTCTCGAAAAGGGCGTTTTCGGCGGTCAGATGACATTTTCGCCGAAAATCGAGAACTATCCGGGCTTTGAAGAAATTTCGGGCAATGCGCTTGCCGAAAAGATGATAGGGCAGGCGCTCGCGCTCGGTGCGGAGATAGAGATGGGCGAAGTAACCCGTGCGGAGCTTACCGGCGACATCAAAAGGGTGTACACCGACAGTGAATGCTACGAAGCAAAAGCCGTCATTATTGCAACGGGCGCCGAGCACCGCAAGCTCGGACTTCCCCGTGAGGACGAGCTTATAGGCAGCGGAATTTCATTTTGCGCGGTCTGCGACGGCGCGTTCTTTGCAAACGAAGACGTAGCCGTTGTGGGCGGCGGAAATTCCGCAATGCAGGAGGCGCTGCTGCTTGCGGAAACGTGCAAATCGGTAACCGTGGTGCAGAATCTCCCGACGCTCACGGGTGAGATGTCGCTGCAAAACCGCATGGCTGAAAAGGGCAACATACATACAATATTAAACAGCGTTGTCACATCGTACCTCGGCGACGGCGAAATTGAAGGCATCATGATAAAAAACACCGCAACAGGCGTACAAACGCGCATTGACTGCAAGGGTGTGTTCATTGCGATAGGACTGCTGCCGGCGACGGCTCCGTTCGCGGACGAGCTGAAGCTGGACGGCGCAGGCTATGCCGCGGCCGGTGAGAGCTGCGAGACGGGCATCCCGGGAGTGTTCGCGGCGGGCGACTGCCGCACAAAATCGGTAAGACAGATAACAACGGCAACCGCCGACGGTGCAAGCGCGGCGCTGGGTGCCGCGTCGGAGCAAAGATCGCTAAGCTCCGTCCCGCGTGGTAACGCGTGACATCCGCCCGCTTGTCTTGCTCCTCCTCTCCGAAAAAAGTCACGCCGCGTCTCTG
>OMRJ01000255.1 GCA_900313475.1 uncultured Eubacteriales bacterium
ACCCTGTCGCCGCGTTTGATTCCGAGACTCTTGAAGTAGTTCGCAACACGCGCGGATTCTTTTTTTATCTGCGAAAATGTAAAATCTCTTTCGTTTTTGTGTTTATCGAGGTGAATCATTGCAAGTTTATCGGGATATTTTTCTGCAATTTCATCGACGACATCGAAACCGAAGTTAAACGTTTCGGTGTTTTTAAATGCAATCTTTACGGGAGTACCGTTTTCGTTTTCCTCTGTCTCAACAAATTTTTCACACAAAAGCTTCGATGACGGACGAGTGGAAATGACGGACGAGCGGACAACGGATTCCTGTTCGTCTTCTCCCGGGAGAACAACGGCGCAAAAAACGCAGTCTTTACCGTCAACGGCTATCATTCCGTGAGGAGTGGAGGAATTGTAATATATGCTGTCACCCTCATGGAGAAGCTCTCTGTTTGTTCCGACCTGAACAAGAAGTGAGCCGGATATAACAAGGTCAAATTCCTGACCGTTGTGGCGCGTCAGATGGATAGGCTTGTTTTGAAGCTCGGGGGAATACTCGTATTTGACCCAGTAAGGCTCCGCAATTTTGTTCCTGAATTCGGGCGCGAGGTTTGCTATCGAAATTCCGTCTTCCTTTGCGGTCTGTTGTCCCATACCTCTGCGTGTGACGTTATAGGAGCGCAGCTTTGCGGAACGGCCTTCGAGAAGCTCCGTCAGCTCTATACCGAAGGCAAGCGCACATTTGTAAATAAATGTAAAAGGAAGATCCGCTTCGCATTTTTCATACGCTCTGTATTGGCGGAGAGTTACCTCCGTCCGCTGTGCCATGGTTTCCTCGGAATAACCCATTATTTCACGCATTTCACGTATACGGTGGGCTACATCCATAAGCTCCGGCATTGTTGTCTGTGTACTCATTTTTTTACGTTCCTCTGTTTCGGAAAAAGAATAGTGACAGCTTTGTTGCCGCGGTGTCGCACGCGGGAATTTCGTTTCGGATAAACAAAATAAAAATACCCGTCTCAAGAAAAACACTTGAGACGAGTATTGAAAATACCCGCGGTACCACTCAAATTGCACGAAAAAACGTGCCCCTCAGACTCCGACAAGCCTTATGCATTTACGCAGCAATCACGGAAAGAACTATTTGCTTTAAAGCGTTCATCCTTTCGGCTCGGAAGTGATGGGAAGCAAAGCATTTATGCTGTCGGGATTGCACCGTCCCCGACTCTCTGAAAGCTGACAGCAGAGTTCCGTCTTCGTCACAGCCTTTATCCGAATATGAAATTTGACAATATAGTAGCACGTAAAAAACGGGAAGTCAAGTGCTTTTGCGATATTTGTGAATTTTGTCGAATAACGTCGATTGTTTTTAATTTAAAGACAGCAGTTTGACGGTTTCTTCTTTCATCTTATATTTGAGAATTTTTCCTGCAGCATTCATCGGGAAATCCTTTACAAATATAAAATAACGCGGAACCTTGTGACGGGCGATGCTTGCATACCCGAACGCTTTCATCTCATCCTCTGTCAGAGTCTCGTTTTCTTTGGGAATTATCCAGGCGCATGCCTCCTCGCCGTAACTTTTATCGGGTACGCCAATCACCGACACGTCCTTTACCTTGCTGTTTGTGAGATAAAATTCTTCGATTTCGCGAGGATAGATGTTTTCGCCGCCTCTTATTATCATGTCTTTAAGGCGTCCTGTTACCTTGTAATACCCGTCGGGAGTTCTGCTGCAAATATCACCCGTATGAAGCCAGCCGTCGGAATCAATTGCCTGTGCCGTGGAACGAGGCATTTTATAATATCCTTTCATAATGTTGAAGCCGCGCGCGACAAACTCACCGTTTTCTCCGTCGGGCAGATCGCGACCCGTTTCGGGATCGATTATTTTACACTCTACGCCGGGGAACGCCGAACCGACAGTTTCCACTCTGTGGTCAAGATCTTCGTTTACTTCACCCATTGTGCAGCCGGGAGAGCTTTCGGTCTGTCCGTAAACCGACACTATTTCCGTCATATTCATTTCTTTTGCTGCTTTGCGCATAAGCTCCGGCGGACAGTTAGCACCTGCCATTATGCCTGTGCGCATGTGAGAAAAGTCCGTTTTATCAAAATCCGGATGGTTGAACATTGCAAGAAACATAGTAGGCACACCGTTAAAGCATGTGATGCGTTCGGTGTTTATGCAGCTTAATGAAGATTTCGGCGAAAAATAGGGGAGAGGGCAGAGGGTGCCTCCGTGCGTCATTATCGAAGTCATGGTGAGCACCATTCCGAAGCAGTGAAACATAGGAACCTGTACCATCATTCTGTCGGCGGTCGAGAGATCCATTCTGTCACCGATCGTTTTTCCGTTATTAATAATATTTCTGTGTGTAAGCATTACTCCTTTCGGGAATCCGGTTGTGCCGGAGGTGTACTGCATATTTGCAACGTCATTCGGTTTTACAAGCGACGCACGGCGCAGAACTTCTTCATGCGGTATTTTTCTGCCTTTTTCGAGCATTTCGTCCCACGTAAGACATCCCTTAAGCGAAAAGCCGACGGTAACCACATTCCTTAAAAACGGAAGACGTTTTGCGTAAAGAGGAGCCCCTCGCTTTGTTTCGGACAGCTCCGGGCAAAGCTCCGAAATTATCTTCCCGTAATTTGTGTCTTTGCATCCTTCAATCGTAATTAACGTGTGAGTGTCGGACTGTCGCAGCAAATATTCTATTTCATGTGTCTTGTATGCTGTGTTAACCGTGACGAGCACTGCGCCGATTTTTGTTGTCGCCCAGAATGCGAGGAACCATTCGGGGACGTTTGTTGCCCATACTGCAACGTGATGTCCCGGTCTTACGCCGAGGGAAATAAAAGAAGCGGCAACACTGTCGACATCACGTCTGAATTGCGAATATGTTCTCGTGTAGTCGAGCGTCGCATATCTGAACGCTGTTTGATCCGGATATGTTTCCGCAAGGGTGTCGAGTACCTGACCGAAAGTTTTTTCGAGAATATCGTATTTCTTCCACGGAAAAACGCCTGTTCCCGCACGGTTGCGGTATTGTGCCGTTTTTACGGTGTGCTTTTCCGTAAAAGAAGCGAGATAATTCGAAAAATGCGTCAGTACGATATCCGCGTCATCGATCTCATCGTTCGGTTCCGCCGATATAAAAGAGTCGTAATTAAGAGAGCGAAGCGCATCGAGGACGTCGCCGACGGGTAAGTCTCCCTCTCCGATAAGTGCGTTTTTGCCGTTTTTTCTGTCGCCGAGACGTACAAATCTGATATATGCTCCGAGCGAGCCGATCGTTTCTTCCGGTGTTTCGTGCGCAGTAAAAAACGTTTCCCTTACGTTCCACGCCGCACCGACTGCCGTGCTTGAAAAAGCGTTGAAAAGTGCAAGCAGATTTTTTGTATCCGCACCGAAGCCCGAAGTTTCAAACAGCAGCTCAACATCTTCTTTTTCTGCTTTTTTTGCGGCGGAGGCAAGTTTTTCCGCAACGGATTTTACGTCGGCGTCGTCGGATAATTTGAGAATTACAAACCGGGCGCCCGATAATCCTGCGGCATCAATACAGGCGCAGATTTCGGAAACGTCGACACTGTTCGTATCAGCCGGAACGGGAAATGTCACCGCCGAAATTTCCGTCGAGCAGTTTATAAGCTTTCTGCGTGCATCCTGTGTTTTATCCCGACGAAAAATGCTGTCCGCATGCTCGTGTCTCTCCGACGGAATATTAGATATTTCGATTCCCGAATAGCCGTAATCATAGGCAAAACGGCACAATTCGGCGAATGAGGGGAGCTTGACAAAACGGTTTGAAAATGAGAGCTTCACGAGTTTTCCTCCTCTGCGGCGATTTTGTTGAGAGCATTTATGTACGCGCGAATGCTTGCTCCCACAATATCGGTCGAAAGACCGTTGCCGGGGTATACCTTGCCGCCGTTTCTTAAGCGTACGAGCGTTGCGCCGAGAGCTTCCTTGCCTTCCGTGACAGCCTGAATTCTGAAGGCATCGAGTTCATAATGAAAGCCTATGCACTGTTCTATTGCTTTGAAAGCCGCATCGATCGGACCGTCACCGACAGCCGTGCCTATAAGCTCTGAGCCGTTTTTTACAAGCGTTACGCCTGCCATCGCTCCTGACAGATTTCCGCTTGTCGTGTTGTAATTTCTGAGGTGATAAACGGCAGGCGCCTGCATTGCCGAAGATGCTATTATCGCTTCAAGCTCTCTGTCGCCGACGGCTCCTTTTTTTGCGCATACATGCTGCACTTCGCGGAATACTTCACCGTCATCAAAGGAAGAAAGAGTATATCCCAACTGTTTTGCGGCAGCGCTGACCTGTGGGAGAGTGCTGGAAATATCAAGAAATATGTCGGGTCCTTGCGGTTCGCCGCCGTGTTCAAGCTCGGCAAAAGGTCTGTCCGCTTTTTTAATAAGTTTTTTTACGTCGGTTTTAATTTCAGTAAGCTTGAGAGATGTGGTAAATCCGATTTTTTCGCCGCAGCATTGGGCAAGTTCGGCAAAAGATGCCGTGTTGAGTATGTCTTTTCCCGAAACTGCCGTTTTAACGCCGACTGCGCCCGCTTTGATTGCAGCGGCGGCACATGCAGTTGCCATTCCGAGACGGTTCGAGACTTTTACAAAAATCGGCACATTACAGTATTCTGCGACAGCTGCGACAAGTTTACCTGTTTCCGTGTCAAGACTTCCGCCCTCGTCGTCACAGAGCGTTACATAAGTCGCCCCCGCATTTACAGCGGTTTCAATCGCGCGTTTCAAAAAAGACGGATCGGCTCTTGTTGCGTCAAGTGCCGAAAATTCAACTTCCCTGCAATAGGATGCTGCCGTGCGGCACAGCCCGTCAATTATTGCCGCGGCTTTATCTTCCTTTGCGTGGTATTTGTATTCCATTGTGACTGCCGAAACAGGCATCTCAATCTGTAAAACAGGTTTTTCGGCGTTTTTTATACACTCCCATGAGGCTGCAATGCTTTCCGGTGAGTCACCGGCGGCAATGCACACTGCTGCGTTTTTTATGACCGAAGAAACGGTCTTGTATATTATTGTATCTTCGCGCAGCTTTTTTATTTCACCCAGTTCGACGATATCCGCGCCGTAGCCGTCAATACATTCTGCGATTGCGGTTTTTTCTCTGAAAAGCAGGGGAGAAGACGTGTTTTGCATGAGAGACTTAAGTGTTTGTTCCGATACCGTTATTTTTTTCATTTCAATCAGCCTCTTTCTTTTTGTGTTTATTTGAAGTATTTCGTTTTGAACAAGATTTTACAGACATGCTTTTTTTGACTGTGATTAACCGTGCCGTTAAGCTCAACATGTGCAGTCAGTCCTGTATTTCGTCTGCTAAATATCAATCAGAGCCG
>OMRJ01000125.1 GCA_900313475.1 uncultured Eubacteriales bacterium
AACATCTGTCCAGTTTTCGTATATGTCGGCTCCGACCGCCCCGGCAACAATTGAGCCTGTAATATCGGAGCCGCCGCGCGAGAACGTTTTTATCATGCCGTTCGGCAAAATCCCGTAAAAGCCGGGAATAACAGCATACTCGTGGAGAGAAAGCACCTTTGCAAGCTCTTTTTCCGTTTTTTCGGTATCCGGTTTGCCGTTTTCGTCAAAGAAAATGCAGTCCTCGGCATCTACAAACGGAAAATCAAGGAAAGCGGCAAGCAGCTTTGAATTGAGGTATTCGCCGCGGCTTGCTATGTAGTCGCATCCCGCATGGTGAGAGATAGCCATTTTTATGCCTGTCAGGTCTTCGTCAAGCGAGAACGAAAGCTTTAGATCTCTGATTATTTCGCGATAGCGGTTTGCCACCTTTTCAAAGGTTTCGTCAAAGCTGCGTTTTTCACCCGCAAGACGGAAGCATTGCAAAAGCAGATCGGTTACTTTTTCATCGTGCGAATTTCTTTTGCCGGGGGCGGAGGCTACAACATAACGGCGCGACGGGTCGCTTTTTATTATGTTGGCAACCTTTTTGAACTGAACTGCGTCGGCAAGCGACGAGCCGCCGAACTTTACTACTTTGATCATAGAATACCTCCGGAAATGTACTTTAAATTTTTTAAAACCTTATTTAACTATATTATACTGTTTTTGCATTTCGAATACAACACGATTTTTATACTTTTTATTTATTTCGGTTATTGTTTTTTGCGATAACTTGAAGCTTGTTGCCGCACAGTCGGGAAATGAACCTGTTTATTCGGGGATTGTTTCCGAAGCTGCCGCAATATATTCTCTCGGTGTTATGCCGACAATCTTTTTGAATACGGAGGAGAAATACAAAGGGTCGGAAAAGCCCGAAAGCAAAGCTGCGTTTTTCACCGAAGAAATTCCGTAATCAAAAAGCGAAACGGCATATTTTATCCGTGTGTTCGTTAAATATTCCGAAAAGCCGACGCCTGTCTTTTTTTTGAATAAATGGGACAGATATTTCGGATTGTAACCCAATTCATCCGAAACAACTCCGATGGACAGATACGGTTCCCTGAATCTGTTTTCCGTTATGCGCAGCACCGTGCCGATGACGCTGTCTTTTTTAACGTTTTCGGTGTTAAGGCGTGAAAGAGTATAGAGTACCATGCTCTCCGAGGCAAGATCCACCGTGTTCGGAGTTGCGCGGGAAAGGCTCTCTTTCCAAAGAGGGGTCAAGCCCTCAAAGTTTGAAAACGTTCTGTTTATGCGGTTAATCTCAAAACGCTTAAACAGCTCGTCGGCACGAACACCGCTAAAGTCGATATACATATATTCAAGTCCGTCTGTGCCGCAAACGG
The DNA here is from genome assembly GCA_900313475.1 of uncultured Eubacteriales bacterium. Taxonomy (GTDB): domain Bacteria; phylum Bacillota; class Clostridia; order Oscillospirales; family Acutalibacteraceae; genus RUG806. Next base: position 1,368 of record OMRJ01000125.1, read on the forward strand.
AGAAGCACTCGCCTCCGAAGGCAAAAACAAGCGTTCCGCTGCCGACGGAAATATCGTCTCCGTCTATGCGGCAGGTTCCTTTTCCCGCAATGAAAAGCACCATTCTGTTTTCTTTCAGAACGATATTTCTTTTCATTACATCACGGTTTGTTTCCAATACAAAGTGTGAAATGCGTATATTTTCCGGGCAAAATGCGGTTATTGATTTGCAGATATTCATACTGTCAAGTCTCCCTTCTTTCGGATTTCAGTTTTAGACATATCATTTTTTGCGTGTTCTGTCAACAAAAAACGAACGATATTAAATATATTTATGGATTTTTTCCATTGAATTATATGACCTTTGTTGATATTCTTTAATTGTCAGCCGACGGCAGCGAAATCGAATTTAAAGGAGAGGATACCGTTGAAAAAAATCAGAATAGGAGTTTTCGGCGCGAGGAGAGGAATGGATATTGCCCGAAATTTTATGCTTTTGAACTGTGAGATCACCGCGATATGCGATTCCGACAAGAATCAGCTTAAAAAATCCGCGGAGGATTTCGGAGGAACGGTCGCTGCATATGCGGATTTTGATGCGTTTATCGAGCATGATATGGAAGCCGTTATTTTGGCAAACAGCTTTCATGAGCACGCACCGTATGCGATAAGATGCCTTCAAAAAGGGCTGCACGTTTTTTCGGAATGTCTGAGCAACGGCACAATGGCCGAGGGTGTCGAATTGGTTGAAGCGGTTGAAAAGAGCAATTCAATTTATATGCTTGCCGAGAATTACCCGCACATGATTTTCAACAGAGAAATGAAACGTATAGCCGACGGCGGTTCTCTGGGACGTATCATGTATGCCGAAGGGGAATATAACCATCCGGTTGCATCCGATGACGTCGGTTTTCTCGAATGCTATAATTATCACGAAAAGCATTGGCGTAATTTCCTTCCGAGCACATATTACATTACACATTCTCTGGGACCGGTTATGCATATATCGGGTGCAATGCCGAAAAAGGTTTGTGCGTTTACAACTTTTGATCCGCCTGCTGCGGGTGAATCCGTTGCGAGTCACAACGGCGACGGCACGGCAATCATCATAACTCAAAATGACGACGAATCAATTTTCAGAGTTACCGGCTGTGCTAAATTCGGTGCTCATCATATTTCATACAGGATTTGCGGAACTGACGGCCAGATTGAAAATTTAAGAGGCACGGATGAAATGATGTTGAGATATAACAACTGGACGATTCCGGATAACATGAAAGAAATCAATCGCTACAAACCCGAATGGAACGATAAGGACGAAAAGCTGTTGGAGGGATGCGGACACGGCGGAGCGGATTTCTTTACGGCACGGATGTTTGTCGAGTGTATAAAAGCGAACCGTCAGCCCGAACATCCGTTTGATGTTTACGGGGCGACAAATATGTCATCGGTTGCATTTCTTGCGCACCGCTCGATATTGGACGGCGGAAAAGTGTATGAGATTCCCGATTTTAAGAGAGAGGAAGATCGAAATGCGTACAGAGACGACCGTCTCTCGCCTTTTTACGGGTTTGACGGAACGGAACCGTCAACCCCGTGCTGCTCGCATCCCGATTATAAACCGCCGGAGGAAAATGTCAGAGCTTA
>OMRJ01000232.1 GCA_900313475.1 uncultured Eubacteriales bacterium
CGCATTTTTCGCTTTGGTGTATGATGAGCGCGCCGCTTATTCTCGGCAATGATATAAGAAAATTTTTAAAAGAAGACGGCAGCGTTGACAAAAACAATGAAACACTCCGCATTGTTTCAAATAAAAAAGCGATTGAGATCGACAGCGATCCGCTCGGTGTGCAGTGCAGACGCGAGAAAACAAACGGTTTGTGCGATGTGCTTGTAAAGCCTCTTTCGGATAACCGTCTTGCCGTTTGTCTTTTTAATAAAGGTTGCGTCACGCAGACGGCTTCATTCAACGTGACTGAGCTTGCCGACAATGAATATGTTACACTGCCGAAATCGCATCGTTACAAATTCCTCGATGTTTGGGAAAACTGTGAGTTTGTTTCGGACGGTGCCGTGAGCGAAGCCGTCGGAAAACATGCAGTCAAGCTGTATATCATAGAGTCAGCCGACACAGCAAAATACGGGGAGTAAACAATGAGTGCACACAATCTCTTTTTGGCTTCGCCCGCAGTGTGCTGGTCAAATGCTTTTCCTGTCGGAAACGGCAGTATGGGGGCGATGCTTTTCGGCGGAACCGAAGCAGAAAAGATATACTTGAGCGAAGAAAGTATTTGGAACGGAAATAAAATTAAGCCCGACGGGACGCGGTTCAGGGAAAAAGTTGCTGAGATGCGCAAAATGTACCTAAACGGCGAGCGTGTTTTTGACGAGTGGGCAAAGAAAAATATTTCGGACGGCATTTTTTGTGTGAAATCAAACGAATACGCCGGCGTGGTGACCTTGACTTTTGCCGATAAGACACCGGCGTCCGATTACCGCCGCGAACTCGACCTGGTTAACGGTGTTTTTACCGCATCGTATAAAAAGGGAAGCTGTGAAATAAAGGAGCAGGCTTTTTCATCTTACTCCTCCGAAATAACAGCGGTTCGCATTTCTTCTTCCGAAAAGATTGCCTTTGCGGTTGAATTTGACCGTGAGAATATACGCTCACTTACACATGAGGACGGTGTTCTCACCGCAAAGTGCGTCACGCAGGACGGCGTACATGCATTTGCCGTCGGAATAAGTGTGCAGGGAGATTGCAGGGTGTCGTATTACGACGGAAAAATTCTCGTTTCCGACAGTGTCTCGGCATTTATCGCAATAAGCATTGCAACGGAGTTTAATTTCGGTAATGAGTATGCCGATGTCTGCGGCGATATCCTTGATGAATGCGATTCATGGGATGATATCTTCGCACAGCATGTCGAGGACTTTTCATCTCTTGCCGGTGCGTCGGACATCGTTTTTGAAAACGATCCGTCGCTTGAAACGCTTCCTGTTGATGAGCGTTTGAGGCGGCTTAAGGATGATGAAAGCGCGCGTGACGACGGACTGAAAGCGCTTTATTTTGCTTTCGGGAAATATCTTTTAATTTCGTCCTCGCGTGAAAACACGCTTCCGGCGAACCTGCAGGGTGTTTGGGTCGAAAAGCTTGAAAATCCGTGGAATGCGGACTATCATACAAATATAAACCTTCAAATGAATTACTGGCTCCCGGAGACAGCGAACCTTTCCGAGTGCCACCTGCCGTTATTTGATTACATGAACGGATATCTTCTCGAATCCGGAAAAAAGACCGCCGAGAGTTACTACGGCTGCCGCGGTACGGTGCTGCATCATTTGAGCGATATCTACGGTTTCACATCTCCTGCAGACGGTTTATGGGGAGTGTGGCCCATGGGCGGTGCGTGGCTCTCTGTTCATATGTGGGAGCATTGGCTTTTTACTCTCGACAAAGATTTTCTGTCCGATACGGCATACGGCTATATGCGTGAGTGCGCTCTGTTTTTGATTGACTACCTTTTTGATGCGTCGGACGGAACGCTCCGTTCAGGACCGTCGATGAGTCCCGAGCTCAGCTTTTATGCCGACACTCCGGAACATAATATCAAAGCCTATATTTGTTTTTCTCCCGCAATGGATACGGAGATCATAACTGCGTGTCTGAGAAATTACATAGCCTGTGAAGATATTCTCAAGCGTGATAAACGGCTTAAGGCAAAGGCGCAGGAGACACTTGCAAAGCTGCCGCCTCTGAAGGTCGGCAAACACGGTCAACTCATGGAGTGGCTTGAGGATTACGACGAGACGGATCCCGGACACCGTCACATTTCTCATGCTTTTGCGCTTTATCCGGATAATTCGATAAATAAAGAGACACCGGAGCTTTTTGCCGCAATCAAAAAAACAATTGACAGACGGCTTGCAAACGGAGGCGGTCACACGGGCTGGTCACGCGCGTGGCTTATAAACCTTTTTGCACGTCTTTGTGACGGTGAAAATGCGGAAAAGCATCTGCGTTTGCTTTTGACCCGTTCAACTCTCGACAATATGCTTGACAATCACCCGCCGTTTCAGATTGACGGCAATTTCGGCGGTGCTGCGGGCATTGCCGAAATGCTTCTGCAAAGTCATATGGGATATATTTCACTTCTTCCCGCGGTTGACGGAAAAACATCCGGAAGCTTTTCAAAACTGAAGGCGCGCGGAAACATTGAGGTGTCTGCCGATTTCACCGGCGGAAAGGTCACACGCTTTGAGCTTTTTTCCGTAAAGAAAACGACCGTACGGCTTGCAGCGGACGGTATAGCATCGGTTATTGATGCGTCAGGGGAAAAAATATTTCCCGAAGACGGTTTCTTTTCACTGCTGTTGACGGGCGGAAAAGCACAGACCTACAGTGTGAATCGATGAAAAACACCATCGGTATAAAACAGGTTAAAAAAACGGGAAAAATACCGAAAAATCACTTTTTTCTGTTGACATTCGTTACTGTCTGATTTATAATTTTTTTAAGTTTAAATTCAGCTTATTTGCAGTAAAAACGGGGGCAGATTATTTATGGTTACTTTGGTAAAGATTCTTGTTGCTATCATTAAAATTTTGATTATTGATTTGAAAATCGAAACAGATCCCGCCTTGAAAGAATTTTTGCACGGTATTTACGAGGAATACTTTACACCCAAGGGTGACGGAACGGACGAGTAAACTCTTTTTTTGCAGAAACAAAAAACATTTTTTTATTGACATCTTAACGGGTAGAGTGTATACTTTTATCCGTTGATGTGCCGGTGTGGCGGAATTGGCAGACGCCCGGGACTTAAAATCCCGTGATAGCAATATCGTACCGGTTCAAGCCCGGTCACCGGCACCAAAAAATCGGCAGGCATCTTTCAGTGCCTGCCGATTTCACATTTATGTATTTACCGCTTGTTTGACACCGTAACCGCCGGAAAGTATTCTTGTTATTCTCCGTTTAATTCCGTTATTTTTTCGGCAAGAAGCGAAAGCTCGTGCAATTCGCTTACCGTGCTGAATTCGGCGCGAAGTCTTGCCGAACCGCGAAGTCCTTTTGTATACCACAGTGCATGTTTTCTCATTTCCAGCATGCCGTTGCGTTCGCCTTTTTGACTGCATACACTCTCGGCGTGACGGAGCATGACGTTCATTCTCTCGGTAATTGACGGCGGCGGAAGTTCTTCGCCGTGCGACAACATTGCGTTTATCTGTGCAAAGAGCCACGGCGCACCGAGTGTGCCTCTGCCTGCCATAACAAAGTCGCAGCCTGTGTACTCATACATGTGTTTTGCGTCCTGTGCCGTAAAGATGTCGCCGTTGCCTATAACGGGAATATTTACGGCGCTTTTAACGGCTTTTATTGCGTCAAGATCGGCACTCGGAGAGTACATTTGCTGTCTTGTTCTCCCGTGGACGGTAACAAAAGACGCGCCGTTGTCTTCCGCAGTCTTTGCAAATTCGACGCAGTTAACGGATTTTTCGTCCCAGCCCTTTCGGAATTTTACCGACACCGGAAGCTTGACTGCATCGACGACCGCACGAATTATTTGTCCTGCAAGAAAAGGGTCCTTCATGAGTGCGCTGCCGCAGCCGTTGTTTGTAACCTTCGGTGCGGGACAGCCCATGTTTATGTCAATAAAATCGGGGTTGAATTCAAGTGCGCTTACAGCAGCCTTTGCCATGTCTTCGGGATTACAGCCGAAAAGCTGAACGGCACAAGGCCGTTCGGCTTCGCTTATCGACATAAGCTCCTTTGATTTTCTGTCTTCAAAGCACACGCCTTTCGCGCTTACCATTTCTCCGATGCAGAAAGCTGCGCCGTACGATTTGCACAGTGCTCTGAAAGGAGAGTCGGCTGTGCCTGCCATAGGAGCGAGAGCGGCAAATTGATTGCTTTTAATATTAAAAAACGGAAACAAACTATCACCCAAATGTTTTTTTTATCAAATATAACACAAAAAAAGTAAAAAATAAAGTAGAATATTACTTTAAGGTATGCTAAAATAACAGTTAATCCAAAATGCAGATGCAGGGAGTGACAGTATGAATCTGCTTGTTATAGACGGTAACAGCATAATTAACCGCGCATTTTACGGAATAAAGGCTCTTAA
>OMRJ01000008.1 GCA_900313475.1 uncultured Eubacteriales bacterium
CAAAAATGTTTGATTTCGACCCGTTGCCGACAATGCTTGTTACCTTAACGCCTGCATCACTTGTGGCGTGCTGTGCGATAACCGAACCGAAAGCATAGTAAGTGCCGCTTTCGCCGCCCGTAACGAAGCGAAGATTTTCGCCGCCCGCAGTCTGGGCGGGATTTGCGGAATTCGTGGGATCATTCGTTTTGTCTCCGCAGGAAGCGAAGCAGAAAAGCACAAATGTAAGTGCAAGAACTGCTGCAAGAACTTTTTTCATTGTTAAAAACCCTTTCGTGTTTTATTTGCATTTTTTTTGAATACCCGGTCAGTATATCACATATTTTGATTATAAGCAAATACAAATAGTTGTATATGAACTATAAAAATATTTTATGATATATTGTACCGGGATATCACCGGTTTTGTCGAACGGCATCCGAAAGCTTCGGAAAATAAAAAAACAGTTGATTCCTGCATATATAATATGTTAAAATCTTAATACTGATTTTTATGTTTGATTACTGCGTTTCGGAGGTTCGCCATGTTCGACGGAATGGATTATGTTTATGAAGTATACCTTGAAAAAAGCTTTTCTGCTGCCGCAAAAAAGCTTTTTATCTCACAGCCGGCGCTGTCCGCCGCTGTAAAAAAAGTTGAAAAGCAGCTCGGAATCACCATTTTTGACCGATCTACAAATCCCATCTCGCTTACACAGGCGGGCAGAGTGTGTATCGAGTCCGTTGAGCAGATGCGTGCATTGCAGCACAATATGCTCAATCAGCTCAACGACCTTTCGGAAATGAAGAGCGGCAATGTTACCGTGAGCGGAGAAAACTTTATTTCGTCGTTTATTCTGCCGGAAATAATTCTGCGCTTTATGAATACATATTCCGGCATAAATATCGAGTTGGTAGAGTCTCATACACATGATCTTAAAAATCAGCTTCTTGACGAAAAAGTGGATATTCTCGTTGCCCACGATTTTGATCCGGAACTTTTTGTATCATATCCGCTGTCGGACGAAACGCTGCTCTTAAGCGTGCCCGTTAACAACCCCATAAACAGGCACTTTGCCGATAAGGCGCTCCCCGACAGCTATTTTGCGACGGGGCAATACCTTGAAAAGGACTGCCCGACGGTAGATCTGCTTGAGTTTGCCGACGAGGATTTTCTGGTGCTTAAGAAGGGCAACGATATGTTTACCCGTACAATGCAGCTTTGCGATAACGCGGGCTTTGCACCGAAGGTAAAGATATACTCCGATCAGCTTATGACGGCATATAATATGTCACGCGCCGGCTTGGGGCTTACTATAGTTACCGATAATCTTATGCGTGCCGTCCACGGAACATCAAAATGCTGCATCTATAAGATATCCGGAGAAAACACGAAGCGTAAGCTGTCGATAGGCTATAAGAAAAAGCGCTATCCGTCGCGCGCGATGGAGGCTTTTGTGCAGTGCGCAATGGAGGTTTATAAAATAAAGTAATATGTATATATTGAAAAAAGAATGGTTCATTAACAAAAAAACACTTGATTTTCGGGTGAAGTAGATTATAATTAGGTCGTAATTTATCAAAGGCGGTGCGGATTTGGTCACTACGGTCATTGTCGCGCTTGTAACAGGCGTTGTGCAGGTTTTGCTTCAGAACCTCGCGTTCGGTCTTCTGATTGGTAAACGGTACCTGCACGGCGGCGCCGTCGTATTTGCAAAAGCGGCGCTTTACGGTGCGGGTATTTTTGTTTTGCTGAAATTTTTCAGGACGTTTGTAATCGGAGCGGTGACAGGCTTCGGCGCGGGCTTTTTTGTTACGCTTGCCGTTGTCGTGATTATGCGGCTTCGCACTTCCCGCAGAAAGGGGGAATAGGTTTTGGATAAAAAAACGGTAATCGAGGCTGTTGCCGGTGGGGTAATGTTTGCGATTTGCCTTACGGGTTATGTTCATGCGTCGCGAAAGAACGACGGCGCGGTGCTTACCAAAAAGCAGAAGCGCGTTAAAAAGCTTTGGTTTGTGGGACTTATCATCGGTGCATGGTTCCTGACAGGCGTGTTGATAACATGGTTTTCGGGCAAAAAATTCCGCTTTGCGATTGATTTTGAGATGTTCAGCGAACGTATCCCGCTGTTCGGACAGTTCACAGTCGCGAAAACAACGCTTATTGCCGCAGGCAGCTCGCTCGTTATAATCGTGCTGCTGCTGTTGTTCAGAATTTTTGCGATACGAAAGTTTTCTGCCGGCAAGCCGACCGGTGTACAGAATGCGGTCGAGGCGGCGGTGGAAGCCGTCGACAAATATGTGGCAAGCGTTGTAGGCACGGCTGCCGCAAAAGGACTTGCGCCATATATGCTGTCTGTCGTGCTGTTTATGCTCGGCTGTGCGTTTTCCGAGCTTTTCGGCCTGCGTGCTCCCACATCAGACCTCACATGTACGCTTGCATTGGGGCTTCTCACCTTTGCGCTGCTGAATATCTACGGAATAAAAAAACACGGCGTAATCGGGCGGCTTAAGTCAATGGGCGGTGCGGTTCCCGCGATGCGCCCTGTTATGATTCCGCTTAAAGCCGTAAGCGACTTTGCGGTTCCCGTTTCGCTCGCGTGCCGTCTTTTCGGCAACATGATAGGCGGAATGATGGTCATGGATCTGCTCAAGGGTGTTCTCGGCGGATATGCGTCCGGTCTGCCCGCAATAGCCGGACTGTATTTCAATCTGTTTCACCCGATGATTCAGATTTACATCTTCGTCACGCTTTCGCTTACCTTTATAAACGAAGCAACGGAGTAGGCTGACGGAATTCAAAGCCATGCCGCCCGTGTCAATGTCCCTTTTCGCCTTGACTTACTTAAAACTAAAGCGAAAGCAAAAGATCAAGTCAAGAAAAATTAAATGTTATTTCTCAAAGGAAAACAGGAGGAAAAAAATATGAATTACATTGCTGCTGCCATCGTTATGTTTGCCGTTTGCCTTGTAGGCTTCGGTATGTGCTTTGCTACAATAAAGTCGGTCGAGTCTTCCGCACGTCAGCCGGAAGCCGCGGGAAAAATACAGACGATACTTCTTCTCGGCTGCGCTCTTGCGGAGTCGACGGCTATTTACGCGTTTGTTGTGGCTCTTATTCTCGCAACTTCGAAATAACGCGGCGAATTACTGACAAAGGAAGTGAGATAAATGGCAGATTTGCTTTCAAAGGATATGTTAGCCGATCTCATACTCAACATTATAAATATTCTCGTGCTTTTTTTCGTTACGAAGTCGCTGCTTTATAAACCCGTCAAAAAGTTTTTGAATGCACGCGCCGAAAAGCTTAATGCCGCTCAAAAGGATGCGGAGGACGCTAAGGCGCAGGCTGAGGAGTCAAAGGCAAAATACGACGCCGTGCTTTCCGACGCCGAACAGGTTAAAACGGAAGCAGTTGAAAAAGCGGAGGCGGAGGCTCGCGCCGCCGCGGAGCGCATCATTGCACAGGCAAAGGAACAGGCGGCGGAGACTGTTGAAAAAGGAGAAAAAAGGGCAGCCGCGGAGCGTGAAAAAATGCTTGCCGACGCAAAGGATGACATTATCGACGCGACGCTTGACGCAACGGGAAAACTGCTCGGACGCGTTGTCACAGATGAAGACAACCGCCGCATAATAGAGAGCTATTTCGGATGAACGGGGGCGCTGTCCATGAAAAAATGTATTTTAACGGTCGCTCCGACGATGACGGACGAAACGTATGCTTTTCTGTGTGAAAAAGCAAAGAGCAAAACAGGTGCGGACGTTGAATTTGTAAGAAAAAACGACGACGGCGTTATAGCCGGATTCGTCATGGAATACTGCGGTGAGGTAACGGATTTGTCGGTCGGCACGCAGCTCGGCATGCTCAAATCGTACCTGACTTCACGGGAGGGGAACGCATAATGGAAAACATGAGAATAAGCGCGTTTCTCAAAAGACAGATAGACGGATTCAAACCCGCCCCCGTGACATACCGCAAGGGAACCGTCACCAAATCGGGCGACGGCGTCGTAAAGGTCAGGGAGCTTCCCGGACGACAGTACGGCGAGCTGCTGGAGTTTGACGGCGGTGTGTTCGGCATGGTGTTTGACCTTGAAGAAGACGGCGCGGGCGTTGTGCTGCTCGACGGCGACGACAGGGTAAAGGTCGGCGACGGAGTAAAGGGTACCGATGTGGTTGCGCAGGTGCCCGTAGGCAGCGAGCTGCTCGGACGCGTCATAGATCCTATCGGCAGACCTCTCGACGGAAAGCCGA
>OMRJ01000303.1 GCA_900313475.1 uncultured Eubacteriales bacterium
GCTTGCCGTCGTCTGTCTTTTCCCATGTATGGTCGAGCTTTTTGATTTTCTGCGGCTCAACGGTAACTGTGCCGCATACGGAGCATTTTTCGCCCTCGGTGTAGCCGAACGATGAGCATGTGGCTTCAACCGCGGGAATGACTTCGGGCGTGTGCGGAAGCTTCGGAATTATTTCTTCGACATGACCCTCGCCGCAGCGTTTACAGCCGCCCTCTTTAAGTCCTTCCTCGGTGCAGGTCGCTTCCTTTGTGACCTTGACGTCCTCAAAGTCATGACCGAGCGCGTCGACGAACGTCACGTTGCCGTCGCCGCATTTCGTGCAATAGAACCCCGGAGTGTTGCCGGGCTCGGTGCAGGTGGGATCCTTTGCGCCGATCTCTATGTAATTGTGGTCTGTCGCGGGAATGGTTTCAACAGTCGCGCCGACCGTGCCGCATATGGAGCAAATCTTGCCGACGGTGGAGCCGGGTGTCGTGCAGGTGGGAGCGACGGCGGGAGTAACGTCCCAAACATGTCCCTCCGAAATAATAACATCGGGCTGCTTGATGATAGCTCCGCAGCGATCGCACTTCGAGCCTTCCTTCGAACCGTTGGAGGTACATGTTACCGCCACGGCAGGAATCGGAATTATCTCATGCTTTGTGGGATCGAGAGGCTTAACCACCTTTGTTTCAAGATCCTCGGCGCCGCAGCGCTTGCAGCGTCTCACCTTAACGCCGTTTGTCTTACAGTCGGACTCGGTTTCGACAAACTCGCCCCAGTCATGACCGAGAGCGGGAATTTCTTCGCTTGCCTGCTCAATATACCCGCATTGGCAGCGTTTATCGGCAGTGTATCCTTTTTCTGTGCAGGTCGGATCCTTTCCGGGAAGTATTACAATATCATGTCCGTTTGCGGGAATAACAACATCTCTCTCATAACCGCAAAGCTCACCGGTGAGCCTGTACTTATTCTTGCAGGTCCAGTGCTGCAGCCCCGTTTCCGTACAAGTCGGGAATGATATGTCAACCTTGACCCAATCGTGAGCGACTTCATCATAGATCGCATACACTTCGAGGTCGGATTTTACATTGTTATATGCTTTATCCCAGTGATTGAAATAGAACTCGTTATCGTCGTCGCTGTTCTTAAGCGGATTCGCGGGAGCCGTGGCTGACTTGCCGTAGCGAACGGTTTCGGTTTTGATAACTCTCGAACCCTCACCGTCAAAGTGAAAACGAACCACCCAACGGTGCAGATAGTGCGCGGCGTAAACGGTTGTGTCCGCAGAAAAGCTGTAAGACTGACCGCAGCCGTAATCAACCTGCTCCGCCTCCGCTCTCGCCTGTGTCGTCGACCAGCCGAGAAGACGGTCGGAGCCTTCGCGCTTGGGATCGACGGACGACATCGTAAATGTCGGAGCGGTTCTGTCAAGCGACGGGGATGCGTTCAATATCTGCGTTTTGGATTCGGAGGGAACATTGACCGTACCGCCGTTTATGTTATATGTAAGCGTTACCGGACTCTCATAAATTGCGTAATAGGTCTTGTTCGGCGCTGCGGGAGAGTGCGTATAGCTGTTTGCCGTGAGCGTGGGCGCGGCTGCGGCTGCGTCGGCGCGCCAGCCCTTAAGCGTGAACGTTCTGCCGTCAAAGGAGACGGTGGAACCGATATTTACGGGAGCGGTTACCGTGCCCGACGATGTGTTGTTATAAATTGTGGTTGTAACGTTTTTCGACGTGTGTGAACCGTTGGCGATATAGTGGAATGTGCCTGTAAGTGCAGCCGAATAAATTGCATATATCGTCTGATTAAAGCCTACGGTTACGGTTGATTTTGAACCGGAGGTCGCATTTGAACCGGTGCTCCAGCCGATAAATGTATAATTTGACTTTGAAGGAGCGTAGGAAGAAACATTAAATGCAACGGAAGATTTTGTTCCGATAGTAACGGTGGCATTCCAATCTCTGTTGCCGCCGTTTGTCGTACCCTTGAGATAAACGTTTGTCTGAAGGCTGTTCAGAGCGTTCTGAAGCGCCGTTGCGGCATTGTTTATTGTCGTCTGGTTTGACGTCGTGTAGCCGTCTTTAAGGTCATTTATAATGCTTACCGCTTTGTTATATGCATTTTTGAGAGTGTTCATCGAAGCTGTGGTGTAGTTTGCGCTGTCGATGTAATTTGAAGCCGTGGTGGCAACACTGCGCAGCGTAGAGGAATTAACGACAGAGCAGGGAGAATAGAAATGGAGATAAAGGTCATCACCGCCCGCGCCCTGGTTAACATCTCGAACCGTACCTGTGCGGAAATCTATTACATCGCGCCAGCCCGGCCATGAGGATGAACCTATATTTCTGTTGTCCTTGGTGCATGTCGCAGCCGAAATAGCGGGACCGAATGCGCGGTCATAGGTTGCATAAATCTTCATATTGTCACCGCCAGCACCTTTGTTAAGGTCAACCGCGCCGTCGCCGTGAAGCTTTGGAGAATATGTACCGTTATCTCCTGTATTGCACTTATACCAACCTACTCCGCTTGTATTTGAACGGCTGTTAGCCGCAATGTAACTGTCCTCATTTTCGTTATGTGTAATACGAATACCTTTACAGGCGTTTGCAGCAGCAGGATCCTGCGTCATTGTATATGAGAAGTAGACATATTTGGATTTTTTGCCGCAGCCTTTATTAAGATCCATATCTACATATCCTGCACCGCAATTATTATCAGTGTACGCATTGTACCCGACATGTGTCCCATGACTGTCATGATAACCGACTGCACTTTTAATGGCACTTCTTGCGTCGTCGCCGTCACCATAATAGCAAATGGCAATATTCTTCACAAACCATGTACCGGCAGGATAATAATACTCCGTGGAATACGGTTTTGTGTTGTAGTTCGCCGCTTTCGATTCAACCGCCGTTTCACCGTGGAAGGGGTTGAAGAAAACAAGCGTCGTCATACTCATCAGAAAACACATTAATAAACTCAATGCGCTTCTTAACGTTTTTTTCATCGTTTTTCCTCCTACTCAGAAATTGTATAATTAGAGAAAGGTAAACTATACCTATAATGATTATAATATTTATCAGCTTTTTTTGCAATTATCAAAGCTTACAAGATATGATATTCCGTGTTGGGCATAATAAACAAATTTAACAACCCGTGTGCGTTATACACCATAATAAAACGAGTTTTCCAATAATTTTCGAATTTTTTATAAAAAACGGCGGAACCTCACACCGATGAAAAGCTCCGCCGTTTCGATTATATTACAGTTTATATTACAGTTCCCGCCTCTGTTTTTTTTTGAGTAATACGGAGTTCGCCTTTTGCGCCGTCGTTTTTTTATTTGAGCCATTCGGAGGCATCGTCGAGTCCCACCGCTGCACGAAGTATTTTTCTTGCTTCGCTCACTCCGACGTTCTCACCGCCGACCTTGCCGGCAAAGAGATAAACACCGTTAAGATTTTCAAGACTCACAGCCTGACGGAGCGCAAGCCGCGCATCCGCCACACTGATTGCGCCGTCACCGTCAACATCGCCCAAAACTGCGATTTCAAAAATCGCGCTGTGGAAAACAAGCTTCATTCCCGATGCAAGCGGCATGTCGTCATTGACCGCGTTCCCGAATCTGTCAAGCAGCTTCGCACCGTGCGCGGCACTGCGAACATCGGCTGCTTTCACTCCGCCGACTGCCGCAAGTACGGTTGTCCCGCCGACCGTGACCGTTTTCGTACCGACAATTGCATCAATTTTAGGTGTCGTCGGCTCGTCCGGTTTAGGCTCCTCCGTCGGAGGCTCAATAATCGGCTTTGAAATTATCTCAAACGGGATGCCGTTCTCTTTTGCATACTGCTCCGCATAAGAGTCTGCGTACACAAACAGAGTAAGACTTTTACACCCCTCAAACGTAGAGCTATACATATTTTTTACACTTTCGGGGATTGTAACAGCTTTTAGATTTTCACAGTTAAAAAACACCGATGGACCGATGAAAATAACGCTGTCCGGAATAACGACGGATTCAAGCTCATTATTATACATAAATCCGCCGTCTCTGCTCATCGACTCATACGCGGCTGCAATTGTTTTTGTTCCGTCCTTTACCTTATAATTTTTCGCTACACTGCTGTTTGCTTCAATTAAGTGATTTCCGCAATAAAGAACACCGTTTTCCCAATTGCTTTTATTCCGATAAAAAGCGGTACCGTCAATTGCACACCACCCGATGTCTTCAACATTATCGGGAAAAGTAATATCGGCAAGCTCACTGCAATGATCAAAAGCATACAAACCTATGGACTTAATGCTGTCAGGGAGATGCGCGCTTTTAAGCTTTGAACAAAACTGAAATGTTCCGTAGCCTATTTCAAGGATACCTTCCGGAATGGTAACAGCGGTCAAATTCTCACAATCTGCAAATGCCATCCCTGCTATCGTTTTTGTTCCCTCTCTGATTTCAATTTCACCGCATAATGTGTTTTTATCGGCACGTATCAAATGATTACCGCAATAAAGAATGCCGTCTTTCCAGTTATTTTTGTTGTTATAGTAAGCCGTGCCGCCTAATACACCGCCCCCCATGCTTACCACACTGTCCGGAATCGATATTGACGCCAATGCAGAGCATCCATAAAAAACTTCCCAGCCGATTTCTGTCACACTGTCGGGTATTGTCACTGCCGTTAATTCTGTGCAATTTTCAAAAGCACGCGTCCCGATTTTTTTTACAGTATTCGGAATTGCTACTGAAGTTAACCCTGTGCAGTCGCAAAATGTTTCCTCCGGGATTTCTGTAATGCTATTAGGAATTTCAATTGAAGACAATCCCGAACACTTTGAAAAGGCTTGCGTTCCGATATTTTTTACACTATCGGGTATTTTTACCGATTTTAAATCGCAGCAACCGTAAAATGCAGCATTAAATATTTCATTGACAAAAACCGGAACTTGGTAGCCATTTGTTTTTTTGTTAGGAAAAGCTATTAAAGAAGTTTTTTCTATATTAAACAATACACCATCATATGCACAATAGTTTTTGTTTTCATCGCTTACTCGAAATTCACAAAGATTTGTACAGTCGGCAAAAGCACCATTTTTTATAATTTCAACAGTATTCGGTATTGTTATTGATGTCATTCCTTCGCACCCGTAAAATGCCCAATAACTGATACATGCAACATTGTAACCGCCCAGAGTAGCCGGAATAATCAGGTCACCGGTATATTTTTTATCAAAATCCGTGATTGTTGCTTTTCCGTTTTCAACAGAGTACTCGAAAAAGCCGTCTTTCTCAGTATTCTCCGCATTGGCAATCGGCGTAAATGCGGATTCGTCGGGTTGAGGGGAAAACCTTGCGGAACTGCCCGCGATCATTAAGGTTGAAAGAACAATTGACAGTATTTTCTTTGCTGTTTTTCTCATCTTGTCATCTCCCGATGATTATATTTGACTGTGATTCTTCATATTTTATATTTTACTCATATTTTGTAGAATGTCAAGCATATTTTTAGCCTTTATTTTCACTGTATTAAATCAACAAATCACTTTATAATTTTTAAAGAGGTGGTCGCGATGAATTTAAAACAAAAGGACAAATACATAATGCTCGGCTTAAACATTGCATACTACAGAAAACTAAACGGATTCACACAGGAAAAGCTTGCGGAAGCTTTGGAGCTTGACCGAACGACGATCAGCAAAATCGAGCTAGCCACAAGCGGAGTCTCCCTTGATGTGCTTTTTGAAATGTGCGACCTTTTTTCGATTTCACCCGCAAAACTATTTGATTTCAGAGAGTGAACAGTCATCAAGGCAAGGATTGAATACAGAAAAAAGCTTTTTAATAAAATAACCCCGTTGATATATTCGAATTTGAATATATCAACGGGGTTAGCAATAAGAGAATGGCAAAATAATATCGGATCTTTGCTGCAAAAGCGTTTCAAAAGACAAAAAAGTAACTTTAAGCGGAAATGCAAACGTATTAAACCGATCGGAAGAAGCTGATTTATCACAAGACATATTCCCATGAACAAGCACCTTAACATGAGGGGGTCACACCATTGGTTGTGTGGATTTACTCACTACTGAAACCTAACTCAGACGCCGTAATAATTAATTCAAAAACAGACACGTCGGAAAAATGTCGAAAAACATAAAAATACTTTTTACAAAAGACATGAAAAAAAACCGTATCAAACGATACGATTTGCGAATTATGTACCCTCAAAACTGAACAATGTAAAGAAGAACCGATAAAGAGGACAAGCCCTCGACCTATTAGTACTGCTAAACTGAACACATCGCTGTGCGTACATCTGCAGCCTATCAACCTTGTAGTCTTCAAGGGGTCTTACCAGCTTTCGCTGTGGGAAATCTAATCTTGGAGATGGCTTCACGCTTAGATGCTTTCAGCGTTTATCCAATCCGCACATAGCTACTCGGCCATGCCACTGGCGTGACAACCGATGCACCAGAGGTGCGTCCATCCCGGTCCTCTCGTACTAGGGACAGCGCTCCGCAAATTTCCTACGCCCACGGCAGATAGGGACCGAACTGTCTCACGACGTTCTGAACCCAGCTCGCGTACCACTTTAATCGGCGAACA
>OMRJ01000006.1 GCA_900313475.1 uncultured Eubacteriales bacterium
TTCGTTTTTTGAGGTGCAGGCTTGCTGACGCAAGTCAAGACGAAAAGGGCGAAAAGTGCCGAAAAGGGGCACTGACGGGCGACATGTGTTCGAATCCCGTCAGCCTAGGCAGATAAACACAGAGGAGAACATTCAAATGGAAAAACAGAAAAAAACTCTTACGCTCGGCAAGATAGTTGTCTATTCCGTCGGCATCTTCGGAATCCAGCTACTTATCGGATACATTAACACCTATCAGTCACAGTTTTACACAAGCGTTCTCGCTGCGGATCTTACAAAGTGCGCACTTATTATTCTTATAGCCAAAATAATCAGCTCTTTTGCAGATCCCATAATCGGCAACATCATTGATTCCGCACACTTCAAATCAGGCAAAATGAAACCGTTTGTCGCGATGAGCATTCTGCCGTTTGCAATAATAACAACACTGATGTTTGTCGCATTTGATTTTAAGAGCGACTTTTCGAAATACGCGTACATAACCGTAACAACGGTGCTGTGGAACGTGGCAATGAGCTTTGCCGACATTCCGAGTCAGGGCATGCTTGCGGTTTTAAGCTCGTCGAGCGATGAAAAAAACAGTTGCGCGGGAATTGCGAATATGCTCAAATCTCTCGCGCTCGTTGCACCGAACCTCATTGTTCCCGTTATCTGTACACTTACGAAATCGGCTGTCATCACAAAAAAAGAATATCTCATTTCTGCTGTGGCAATGGGCATTGCGGCAATTATTTTCACTGCGATAATGGTTAAAGGCTCAACCGAGGTCGTTAAAAGCGAACCGAACAAAATGAGCATAAAGGCGATGATGTCGGAGCTTGTTTCAAACAAACCGCTCATGATAATATTTCTGATAAACATGCTCGGCTTCGGCAGAAACATGTCTGTTTCGATAGGCGTTCAGGCTGCAGCCGTCCTTCTCGACGAAGTGACTATTCCCGGACTCGGCATTACGCTTGCAGGTGAAAATCTGCCTATAATTCTCGGCGTCGGCGCGGCGATACCTTCCACGCTCTCCGTTGTGCTCACCCCTCTTATTTCCAAAAAGCTCGGCGTAAAAAAGACTTTCATGATTTTCGGCGTATATGGTGCAGTCGTGGCAATGGGCTATTATTTTCTGTTTGCGTTCGGTCCGGAATGGTTCCATTCGCTTTGGGGCATTGTGTTGGGTCAGTTCGTAATCAACTTCATGTTCGGTCCTCACGGCTTCGCACCGCTCATCATGCTTTCCGACGCCGTGGATTACCGCGAAATGACAACAGGCAAGCGCACGGAGGGTGTTCAGTATTCCGTTTTGAGCCTTTCGTTTAAGCTTGCGAACGCCTTCTCCGTTGCGGTCGGCATATTTATCGTCGGTCTTTCGGGTTACGTCGGAACAATGACGTTTGCGGACGTTACACCGTACATGCAGAACGTCGTCATGGCGGCTTTCTGGTTCGTTCCGGGACTTTGTACGGGATTGAGCATGATACCGATGCTGTTCTATAAGCTTGACCGCAAGGACGTCCGCGCAAAAATAAACGAATTTATCGCAAAGCGTGACGGGACAAAGATTGCACACTAAAAAAACCGGCGCGGATAGTATCCGACGCCGTTTTTTTATATCGCGCAGCAATCAAAAATCTTTAACGAGCTGCGCAAATGTGTCCGCAATAACCTTTTGCGACTTAATCCCCATTGAATTTGTCTCATGGTAGTGTCTGTCGCCGCGAATGTCGTTTGTCGGGTTCAAAAATGCCTGTGTGGGATGCAAACAGAAGTCATTCGGAGCAACAACATAACCTGCCATGTCGTTTGTAATGCCGTATTCTATCATTTCAGAGTCGCCGCAGATATCGGCAAGCGGAGCGGGGTTGATTTCCGGACCCTTGCCTGTTGACGAGCGCTCCGCAGGCTCATAACCGCCGTAAACAGTGCAGACGAAATTTTCGCCGGGCAAGAACAAAAGCTTCTGGCTGCCGAGCGTCATATAAGTCATTTCGGTACGCATTGCAACGCCTGTTTCGCTTTCTTTGCAGGCAAATGCATTAAAGCTCATCGTTCCTCGCATGGCAAGCAGCAGCAAAACATAGTTGTCTACGGGCAGATAAAACTGCCGCCTGTTTATTTTCATAACGGGTTCGAGAAGCTTGTCGTTATCAACCGCGATTGCCGCATCGGCAAAGAACCGTCCCTGAAGCTTTATGTTATTAACTCTGTCGTCCTTATCAAAATCCGCAGCGTCCATGCCGCCTATCGCGCCGATACCGAACAGTACGTTTGCGCCTGTTTTTTCGGCTATTCGCTCTCTCATAAAATACGGGTATTCGGCGGAGAGCATTCTGTTGCCGCCGCCGAGCGAATTGGGATGGGCACCGACGTTGATAAGCCATGTTTCATTTGTTCCGTCATCCGGCACAAAGCGTATGCGTGTGAGCACCTCGTGCCTGTCGGGCAGACGGCGTTTTGTAAAAAGCCCGCCCTCTATCGAATGACGCCCTGTGTAGAGCCTGCCCGAAGTACGGTTTGCAAACGCCTCCTTCGCAGCTTTTACGGACTGCGAAAAGAGCTTTTCCATATAGGCTTCGTCCTTGCCGTTCGACGGGATTTTCAAAGCGTTTGCCTTGCCCCAATATCCGACCGTGTCAATGCCGGAATGAGAGTGCGTACAGCTGAAATTTATACCGATACACTTTGAGAATTCGGGTTCGGCTTTTATTCTGCGTCTTATTTCGTTAACTTCAATATTTGTTAGACCTACGATATCGCCGCTCAACCATACAATACCCTCGTCGGAACCGACATCTATCCACACCGCATGCACGAAAACATCGGTGAGAACACCCTCCATTGCGTGTCCAGAACCGTGGCCTGCTATCCAATAGGTCTTTTTTCCGATTTCGTCGGGGTTTATATCCCTGCGAGCGAAACCGAGGCGGTAAGCGTCACCCGAAACGGAAAGAGTTTTTGAAACCGGAAGAACCGGTGCGGGTCCTTTTTTCAGCACCTTTTTTCCGTAATTAATTGATATTGCATGTGCGGCTTTTGCAGCCAAATCATTAAAATCCATATAAAAAAACCAACCTCCGCGGATACTTTTTAAACATTGTACCATATCGCGGAGGCAATTTCCATATTTTTTTCAACTTGCTGAAAATTTTACAATCCGAAGCTTACGGACAGAGCGTCGTTTATACGGCTCATTTCGGCGTCGCCGAGCGATCCCATGTGCTCACGCAGGCGCTTTTTGTCAATAGTGCGTACCTGCTCAAGCAGCACTACAGAATCCTGCTGCAAACCGCAGCCGTCGGCGTTCACGTTTATATGAGTCGGAAGCGGCGTTTTGTAGCGTTTGCTTGTTATCGCCGCACCAATCACCGTAGGACTGTACTTGTTGCCCATGTCGTTTTGTATTATAAGAACGGGACGTATTCCCCCCTGCTCCGAACCGACAACCGGACTTAAATCGGCATAGTATATGTCCCCGCGTTTAACGGTCATGCACATTCACTCCCTGAAAAAAAATCTTTCGGAAGTATTTTTGCCGTTTGACAGTGATTTTAATCGGCTGAAAAATTTTTTTATGTACATGCAGTGCTTTCCAGTGTTTTTTTTATAAAATCCGGAACCTCATCGCTTGAAATCCCGAGTGCGACCGCAAATTCTTCGTTTATAAGTTTTTCGGCTTTTTTCAAAAGCCCGTCGTCCGAGCCGGGGAGATGCTTGCCTACGGCAGAAAGCTCTTTTTTCCTGATATAAATGCTTCTCACGAGTGAGAGCATCTCTCCTCTGTCGCCGCGTGCAAGAACGGCATTGCCGTACTCATTCCGCTTTTTGTTATCGCGTTCCCACTCGACCGTGCTTTCGCGCAGTGATAAAACAAGCTCCGTTATCTCGTCGCGGCTTAAAAGATTCCGCATTTTCGCAACAAGAGTCTCGTTGTCGGTCGGCACAAAAATAGACGCGTCTTTGTTGCCCAGCGGTGTAAGGACATAGTATTCCCTGTCAGCCCCGCACTGCTTTTCCGTCCGTCTGTCCGACACCGTGCACACTCCGTTTGCTCCGTATACAACAAAAGAACCCTTTTTAAACACAATATCTCTCCTTCCCGTTTATATAGGCTGACGGGATTCGAACCCATGTCGCCCGTCAGTGCCCCTTTTAGGCACTTTTCGCCCTTTTCGTCTTGACTTGCTATAGTATATTTTACCATAAATCAAAAAGAATTACCATGGGCAAATTGTACAAAGTCAGCACATAAAAATCCGTGCAAAAAGTCCGCCAACGCTTGCAACGGCAATGAAAAAAGGGTAAAATGACAGAAATAACGCATCGGAGGTGCAAATGCTGAGCCTGCTCACCTCCGCGTGCTTTGTTGTGCACATAATTTCTCAGGTATATTTCAGCGGATCACGGAACGGCTGCATCAGAGGTATTTTGTTTCATTTCTCTTTGGTGCCTTGCAGCGCAGCGGAAAGGTATGGTCATAAAAATGAAAAACACGGCATGCTTCATACGTTTTTACGATTCTCCGGTCGGCAGAATCGCCTTAACCTCCGACGGCGATTCATTGACGGGACTGTACATAAAAAATCAAACGGGTTATCCGGGAGCGGAAAGTTCAATCAACGTCTCCCCTGTCTTTCTTACGGTATTCAAAACGGCGGAAAGATGGCTCGACGACTATTTTTCCGGAATCGAACCGAAGACTGCGCCGCCGATTTCGGTTTCGGGAACAGAATTTCAGAAAACCGTGTGGGATCGACTAAAACTGATTCCCTACGGTAAAACCGTGACTTACGGTGAATTAGCCGCCGAAATTGCGGAAAAACGCGGAATGAAAAGAATGTCGGCACAGGCTGTAGGCAACGCCGTCGGGAAAAACCCCGTTTCAATAATTGTGCCGTGCCACAGGGTCATCGGCTCCGACGGTTCGCTCACAGGTTATAACGGCGGGCTTGAAATAAAAGAAAAACTCCTCACTGTTGAGCGAGGAGAAAGCATTTAATACTTAACACAGCGTGAAAAAACCGTGCCGTGTTATGTTTTTTAACAAAAAAAATTTTTTCCGTCTCATGCAAAATTTTTGCTGTCCGTACCGAACGAATTATGCGTACGGCTGCTTATTCACACGGTTTCGGCATCTCTCACGGCTGATTCCCGCCTTATGTCGTCGGACATCGCGGGTTTGTGCTTTTTTTTCGCATCGGTTAAGCGAAGTATGTCGCTTTCACTTTTTGTCTGCCTTCGCCGTACGATTCCTTAAAACCGTATAAAACAGTAAAAAATCAACATTTTGCCAAGGGAAAGTTAACGGAATTGCAAACGCAACAGGCTGCGATAACCGCATAAAGTTATCCCGTCGGCTTACAAAAACAAAGTCCTGTTTTTCTGTTTCGCACGCCGTGACGCAATTGTGTTTATCATGAGATACAGTGCAACCAAAAGAACTACGGTACCGCAAAGCACTGCATATTTTGCACCTGAAGGGACTGTGTTTCCGAAAAAGAAAAGTGTGCAATCGGTTGATTTGAGCAGTGCCTCCGATGCGGCGGCGGGAAAGCCCTTTTCCGCCATTGCCGAAAAAACACCGCGCAGCACGTGCTCACGCATAAGCGATGTGCCGTATGTTGCCGGGGAGAAACATCATAACCTTTTGCAGACCGTCCGAAAAGCTCGATATCGGCATGTAAGCGCCGCAGACAAAGCCGTAGCCGGCACTTATTACGGTGCCGAGGGCAGACGCCTGTCCCTGCGTCGTCATCGGGTAAACCAAACATGACGAGAGTGCCGTGCCGAACAGCACAAGCAACACCACGTCTCCGAAAAGCGCTGCAATGTCCGCAGCGGACAGATACCATCCCGTGACGCGCAGATAAACAATACAGATGCATGCTGCCGTAAGCGTTATTGTGAGAGCCGAAACAAGTGTGGAGAGGTAATAACCGAGTGCTGTCACGGACGGCTTTACCGGCGAAACATTGAAATCGCGGCGTGCGCCGCCGGTTTTATCCTGCACAGAAAGCAGATTGGAGCAGAACGCAACCGTTACGCAGCTTACAGCGAGAATGGACGAGACAAGCTGTCCGCCGACAAAGCCTTTGACGATGCTTTGGGGCACAGTGATGCCGATAGCCTTAAACGGCGAAAGAAACATGTCCTCATATACGCTGCCGAGAAACGTAACATACAGCACAAGGAGAATTACGGGGGTTATAAGGTATGTTAAAAACATGCCCTTGTCTTTGAAATAAA
>OMRJ01000117.1 GCA_900313475.1 uncultured Eubacteriales bacterium
CCTCCGAAAAAAAAGCCGTTATACTGTTATTATACTGTTTTTTTTATTCGTTTTCAAGCCGCCGAAATCATGTATTCACAAAATAATGAGAAAAACGCGCTGTAATCGAAATTATACGAACAAAATCGAAATATTGCCCAAATTACCTATTGACTGTTCATTTATGTTTAGTGTATACTGAAAATACCAAATTCAAGGAGGTTCTCTATGGAACAGCAGACAATTAACAATGCGGCAGTCAACGCTCCCGTTGCGCAGCTTAAAACCGACAGAAGCCTTGCGAAGTTTATCCTTCTGTCGCTTGTCACTTTCGGAATATACGCGCTTGTTGTTATGTCGGGCGTCTCAACCGATATCAACACCATCGCAAGCCGTTATGACGGAAAAAAGACCATGCATTTCTGCCTGTTAACATTTGTTTTAACTCCGATCACCGGCGGAATCGCGTCACTGGTTTGGAATCATAAGCTTGCCGACAGAATCGGCGCGGAACTTAAACGCAGAGGTATTGATTTTGACATAAGCGCAAAAACATACTGGCTTTGGGGTATTCTCGGCAGTGCGATCATTGTCGGACCGTTCATCTATTTCAGCAAGCTTTTTAAAGCCATGAATCTGCTTGCCGCGGATTATAACGAAAAAGGCTGATATCTTAAAAAAGACGCCGTTTGGCGAGAGCGTGAACCGCTTTCCCGAACGGCGATTTTTTTTGTCTGCTTAAAAACGACGGACGGCGTTTTTGCGGAACAGACCGCAGACCTTCGGGAACAAAAAACGTCACCGAATAATAACCTCCGAACAACATCGGCGGATCGGCACAGCCGTTCGGTGCCGCGAGACAGCGGGACGGCACACTCGCGCAGCAGACGGGTAAAAGGTGCCCGGTAAGCCTTTTGCGATGCACGGTCATTCCGTTGTTTTCGCAGTATCCGTGAAATTTTATCAAAAAAAGAAAAACCGCACAACGGATGTACGGTTTTTTTGGAGCTGGTGAACGGAATCGAACCATCAACCTGCTCATTACGAATGAGCTGCTCTGCCATTGAGCCACACCAGCACTTTTTCATTTGCCCGCTTATTATACAGTATCTTTTCTCAATAATCAAGAGGTAATTTTAATTTTTTTAATAAAAACGTATTTTTTTTAATCCGCGGGAAATAATGACTGTGAAAAGAAAAACGGACGGCGGCGGTTTGCTTCCGTTTGGTTTTGAAACGGGATGATATTTTTGAAGTTTTTGTGGGCTTTCCTTATAGGCGGGCTGCTTTGTGTCGTCGGGCAGATACTCATTGACCGCACAAAGCTCACCCCCGCCAAAATTCTCGTCGGCTATGTTGTCGGCGGTGTAATCCTCGGCGCTTTCGGCATTTATGACAAGCTTGTCGATTTTGCCGGGAGCGGCGCAAGAGTTCCGCTTTCGGGTTTCGGCAATCTGCTTGCGAACGGCACGCGTGAGGCGGTAATCGAGCAGGGGCTTATGGGCGCTCTTACAGGTCCTCTCACCGCGGGCGCGGCAGGCATAACCGCGGCGGTTCTGTCGGGACTTATACTGTCGTATATGACAAAGCCGAAACCGAAATAAGGCTTGACGGTAAGTATTCGGGAACAGATTATTCAAGCAAAAAAATTGCCGAGGAATAATGCGCGTGTTACATGGCGAACATCCGCAACAAGCAGGGGGTATAATATATTGGCTTCGTAACGATCGGAAAAGTGTGATTCTGCCATACAACATTACGTTATAATTGAATCGGTATAATTCGCGCATGCGGCTGCGTCGCGCTGCATGTACTAAAAAGCCCGTCCTCTCGCGAGAACGGGTTTTTCGGTTGAGTTATTTTGAAGCGGGAGCTTCAATGGGCTCGTCGTGCTTTTCGCCGACCGAAGCCTTTTCGCTTGCCGCCTGACGTCTCTGAAGAAGATCGGCGTACATGCGTTCCTTTTTCTTTCCGTCGAGGTCATAGAACAGCATCGGGATTATTCCGAGCGCACCCGTGACGGCGGGAATGATGGTGAACATCGCGAACAGATAGAACTTAACGTAATCCGGCTGCTCGGTTCCCTGTGTGTAGGCATTTTGATCGTAGCCGACATAGCTCTTAAACAGTGTTGCTATAAGGTTGGAGAAAACTCGTGCAAGCTTTGCGGCAAGGCCCTTTGCAACCGAGGTCATAGCCTCTGTGCGGTAGCCGTTTTTCCACTCGCAGTAGTCCATGGTTTCGTTGTATATCTCGGTGCTGATGACGGAACGAAGACCGTAGAACAGAGTCCAGATAACCTCCTGAACCATCATTACGACCATCATTACCCATGTTTTGCGGTAAACTCCGCCCTTGAAGGTCTTGAAGTTTACGCCGATGCAGCCGATGAAGAAAACGCCCGTATAAAGAATGTTTGTTATCTGACTCGTGACTATGTAGAGCAGCCGGCTTGAGAAGTGGCGGCGGAACCAAGGCACGAAAGCGTAGCTGACAGGCGAAATGGGAGCCGCGGGGATGCCTGCGACGATGTTCATTGATTTGAAGTGAAGCACGTCGGTGTAGTAGTCGTTTTTGCTGCCGCCTATCGAGAACGCGCCGAGGAAGTCTGACAGCGTCATGAGAAGCACCGGCTTGTTGTTGATAATTGATTTAATGGAGTTCTTTACGCTCGGTGTGTGAGTGGACTGCATTATGCGTTCACGTGAGTTCATAAAGAAATACATGCTCATGCCGCTCGAAACGATGGTCGTGAAGGTGCCCATGCCGACGAACGCCGCAAGAAACTGCTTTTCACGCGAGCCTTTGCTTATCATGTTGTTGTCGATAAGGTCGAGTATGACGGAGAGAATCTGCTGCGGGAGCTTTTCGCCGAAGGTGCCCGAAGCGAAGTTCGCAATTGTTACGAGCCGCAGTCGGTCGCTCGGATGCGGTGTGATGGTGGACATAAGTCCCGTTCGGGCGATGGACTGGAATGTTCCGACGCCCTCCATGATTATCTGCAAAACGAGATAGAAGAAGAACTTGCCGAAATCCATTGCGCTCTTGCCGCCGAAAAGGAAAGGCATGAACCAGTAAAGCAGTGAAAAAATGCAGCCCGGAACGGCAAGCGCAAGGAGATAAGGACGGAATTTGCCCCATCTTGTTCTGGTCTTTTCGACTATTGCGGCGCTGAAAATATCGTTGACAATATCCCAAATGCCGTTTATCGTGCCGACGATAGCCTGATATCTCAGGTCTATTTTAACAATGTTTGTAATGAATCTGCTCTGCTCGTTGTTTATGTTGAAGCTCTGGGCGGCGTCCCAAAGCACAAAGCCGACAGTTTCTTTGGTTCCGACGTATCTGCGGTTTTCGTAAACGTATTGCAGCTGTTCGTCGGTATACTCCTGCGGGGCGTTGTTTTTATCTTCTGCCACGCCGATTCCTCCTTGAAAATATGTATAGTGTTTCGCATAATAC
>OMRJ01000034.1 GCA_900313475.1 uncultured Eubacteriales bacterium
CCGCCGGCGGCTCCGCGAAGCGTATTATGCGAGAGACAAACAAATTTGTAATCGTACTGTGTGTCCTCGCGAAGTCTTCCTATTGACACTGCCATTCCGCCCTCAAGCTCACGCTGAAGCTTGGTCTGAGGCATATTATCTTCCGTGAAATAGTGTAAAAACTGCTTCGGCGCGTGCGGAAGCTCAAGCTCCTGCGGTCTGCCCCTGAAGTTTTTCCAAACCTCGAGAATTTCGTCCTTTGAGGGTTTCTTTTCAAAGCGTACAAAAACGGCGGCCATATGACCGTCCGAAACGGGTACACGCAGACACTGTGCGGTGAAATTCGGACCGTCCGCAGGCACTATCTCTCCGTCAACGACCCTGCCCCATATTTTAAGGGGTTCCTTTTCGCTTTTTTCCTCCTCGCCGCCTATGTAGGGGATAACGTTATCCACCATTTCGGGCCATCTTTCAAATGTTTTTCCTGCGCCTGAAATTGCCTGATACGTACACACAAGCACATCCTTTACGCCGAATTTTTCATCGAGCGGATAAAGTGCGGGAACATAGCTTTGAAGCGAGCAATTTGATTTTACCGCAATAAATCCGCGCTTTGTCCCCAGTCTTTTTTTCTGATGCTCAATGACCTTGCAGTGCTCTCCGTTTATTTCGGGAATGAGCATCGGCACATCGGGAGTAAAGCGGTTTGCGCTGTTGTTTGAAACAACGGGGCACTCAGCCTTGGCATAAGCCGTTTCAAGCGCCTTGATCTCGTCCTTCGGCATGTCGACCGCACAGAAAACAAAATCAACTTCCGACGCAATTTTGTCGATATCGGCGGTCGCGTCAAGCACGGTCATGTTCTTTACGTTTTCCGGAAGCTCGGCAGTCATTACCCACCTTCCTCCGAGTGCTTCTTCATACGTCTTTCCCGCAGAACGGGGACTTGCGGCAAGTGCGGTAACGGTGAACCACGGGTGATCGGCAAGCAGAGTTACGAATCTCTGTCCGACCATTCCGGTTGCGCCGACAATTCCGACCTTGTAATGTTTTTCCATAATGCGACCTCCTTGGTATAATGTATATGCAAAAAGGCGATAAAGGTATTGCGCCTTTTTGATTTTTGTGCTATTATTTTTTTGATTTTATCATTGATTTAACCGCAAGTCAATCAGAAATACAATTTAAATAAGATTTTCGGAGCAGATATGAAAAAAAGTGATTTTTATTTTGAACTTCCCGAAGAACTCATTGCGCAGGAGCCTATTCCGGAACGCGACCGTTCGCGGCTACTTGTTCTCGGCAGAAACACAGGCGCGATTGAGCACAGGAAATTTTATGATATTATTGATTATTTGAATGAGGGCGATTGCCTTGTTCTTAATAATTCGCGGGTGCTGCCTGCACGTCTTTACGGTATAAAAGACGAAACAGGAGCAAAGGTTGAGTTCTTACTGCTCAACAACCGCGGCAGCGACGTGTGGGAGTGCATAGCCGGCCCGGGCAAACGTGCGAAAGAGGGCAATATGTTTACATTCGGCAACGGCGAGATGCGCGGAGAAGTCATTGAAGTTCTTGAAAACGGAAACCGTCTCGTTAAATTTACATACGACGGAATTTTCCTTGAACGGCTGGAGCAGATAGGTGAGATGCCTCTGCCGCATTATATTACACATCGCCTTGAAGACAAGGAGCGCTATCAGACTGTTTACGCAAAGCTCAACGGTTCTGCCGCCGCTCCGACAGCCGGGCTGCACTATACTCCCGAACTTCTTGAAAAAATAAAGGCTAAGGGCGTTAAAATCGCATATATCACGCTTCATGTCGGCATCGGAACATTTCGTCCCGTAAAAACAGAGAATATTGAAGATCATAATATGCATTTCGAGCATTACACAATTTCTCCCGAAGCGGCAAGCTTGATAAACGAAACGAAAAAAAACGGCGGCAGGATCATCTGCAACGGCACAACATGCTGCCGCACGCTTGAATCGGCATGCGACGAAAACGGCTTTGTGCAGTCATGCAGCAGAGAAACAAACATTTTTATTTATCCAGGCTACAAATTTAAATGCATCGACGCTCTGATAACAAATTTTCATTTGCCCGAAAGCACGCTTATAATGCTTGTGTCGGCTTTCTGCGGACGCGAAAACACACTCAATGCATATAAAGTCGCGGTTGAAAACAGATATCGCTTTTTCTCATTCGGCGATGCGATGTTTATTTATTAAATGCGATGTTTATTTATTAAATGCGATGTTTATTTATTAAAATCGTATTTTGCGTCTTGCACGTATTGCATGACATTGACGTAATATGCGTCTGATTGAAATAATCGATAATTACACCGAAAGGATACAATCGTGTATAAATTACTGAAAAAAAACGGAGCTGCCCGCCGCGGCGAGTTTTCAACCGTACACGGGACGGTGCAGACTCCGGGATTTATGAATGTGGCAACGTGTGCGGCGATAAAGGGCGGACTGTCCGCATTTGACCTCGAAGACATAAACTGCCAGGTGATGCTTTGCAACACCTATCATCTTCACGTCCGCACGGGCGATAAGATTATAAAAGAAATGGGCGGACTTCACAGGTTTACCGGGTGGACGCATCCGATTCTTACCGATTCGGGAGGCTTTCAGGTGTTTTCCCTTGCAAAGCTTCGCTCGATAAAAGAAGAAGGCGTCACCTTTAACTGTCATATCGACGGTCACCGCATTTTTATGGGTCCCGAGGAGAGCATGCGTATTCAGTCGAACCTCGGTTCAACGATTGCGATGGCTTTTGACGAATGCGTCGAAAATCCCGCAAAGTATGAATATGCAAAGCTTTCATGCGAGCGCACCACGCGTTGGCTGCGCCGCTGTAAAGAGGAGCACGACAGACTCAACGCGTTGTGTGATACCGTGAATCCGCATCAGCTGCTGTTCGGAATAAATCAGGGCTGCACATATGACGATCTGCGCATAAAACACATGCGGGAGATAGCCGAGCTTGATCTTGACGGCTACGCGATAGGCGGACTTGCGGTAGGAGAGCCTGCCGAAGATATGTACAGAATAATATCCGCGGTTGAACCGTATGCTCCCGCAGATAAGATACGTTATCTTATGGGGGTCGGCACACCCGGAAACATTCTTGAGGGCGTGCGGCGCGGCGTTGACCTTTTTGACTGTGTTATGCCGTCGAGAAACGCGCGTCACGGACACCTGTTTACATGGAACGGCGTTATAAATATCAACAACGCAAAATACGAAACGGATCTTCGACCGATTGACGGCGAGTGTGACTGTCCCGTATGCAAACGTTTTTCACGCGCATATATCCGCCACCTCGTAAAAGCGAAGGAAGTGCTTGCGCTGCGGCTTTGCGTTATGCACAATCTGTATTTCTACAATACTCTTATGACAAAGATACGTGACAGTATCGACAACGACACATTTGACGCGTTCTGTTCGGAGAATGTGTTGAAGCTTGATGCGCGCGCGTCGGAATAAAAGGAGCGGAATATGGTTCTTTATTTTTCGGGAACAGGCAACAGCAGATATATAGCAAAAAGAATTGCGGAAAAACTCGGAGACACTCTGTTTGATATCAATGCCGCAATAAAGGAAAGTGCCGCAACCGCAATCGAGACAACCGACGGCAGACTTGTTTTTGTTGTGCCGACATACGCGTGGCGTATTCCTCTTGTCGTGCGCGATTGGATAGAGCATGCGGAATTTGCGGGAAATAATAAAAAAACATGGTTTGTTATGGACTGCGGCGGTGAGATAGGAAACGCCGCAAAGTACAATATCGAACTGTGCGGCGATAAGGCTTTTGAGTATATGGGGACTGCTCAAATCGTCATGCCGGAAAACTATATTGCAATGTTTTCGGTTCCCGTAAGGGAGAAAGCGGCGGAGATAATAAGCCGTGCGGAACCCGCAATAGACAGATGCATAAGCTGTATTGAGAATGGGGAAAGGTTTCCGATCCCGCGCAACAATCTGTATGACCGTTTTATGAGCGGGCCCGTGAACGGACTTTTTTATTCGCTTTTTGTGAAAGCGGATGCTTTTACTGCGGGCGAAAAGTGTGAGGGGTGCGGAAAATGCGTTACCCTTTGCCCTCTGAATAACATTGCGCTTGTCGACGGCAGACCGAGATGGGACAAAAACTGTACCCACTGTATGGCATGTATTGCATATTGCCCGACAAATGCGATAGAATACGGCAAAAAAAGCGTCGGAAAGCCGCGATATACATGTGAAAAGACCTTAAACGGGGGAAAATAAAACTATGGAGCTTTGGGACGCATATGACAGAGATATGAAAAAGATCGAAAACATGATCCTGTTTCGTGAAAAGGAAGTTCCGGACGGCTTTTATCATCTTGTATCGGAGATACTTGTGCGCCATACCGACGGCAGCTTTCTTGTAATGCAGCGTGATATGTCGAAGCATCTCGGCGGCAAATGGGAGGCGACTGCCGGCGGTTCGGCGCTGCGCGGCGAAACATCGCAAGACTGCGCAAAACGCGAGCTTGCGGAAGAAACCGGAATCAAAGCCGATAAGCTTATTTCTCTCGGAGATGTCATTCATGACGCTCACAAAACGGTATATGCCGGTTTTTTATGTATTACCGCCTGTGATAAGAACAGTATTGTTCTGCGGCGCGGCGAAACATCGGCTTATAAATGGATAAGCCGCGATGAGTTGCTGACTCTCTCCGATGATACTCTCGCGTCATCCCGGCTGATAAAGGTTTACACTGCGGGAGGTAACTAAAAAGAGATTAACCGTAATGCGTTTTAATGGCTTAACGATACTGAATTATATAAGCTTTGTGTCGGCGTGTTTGGAGGTTGAATAATAACGGTCAAGGCGCAGACATTTGTCCGCGCAATTCCTGAGAATATCTGATTGCGGCTGATATCCGACGGATTTCCCGAATACGGCATAACGTAAAAAAATTTTATCGGCAATTACAAAAAGCGATACCGTGTACACTTTTTACGGAATCGCTTGTTTTATTTCATTCCGGTATCGTCATTTTTGAAGTGACCGAATCTTATAGACGATTTTCCGAATTTCTTTCTTATTGCATCCATTGTGTTTTCGATGTTTTCCTGACGTTCGTCGGTTATGACAGGGGGCGCAAAGAGGTCAAGCTGTCTGAAATCCTCATTTTCACCGCAAAGTCCCGAAACGCTCACGCCAAGAAGACGGACAGGGTGAGAATACGACCAGTTTTCACGCAGCAGCAAAAACGCCGCGTCGGTTATTTCTTTTTGAAGATTTGTTGAAAACGGCAGGGTTTTCTGTCGCTGTATGGAAATAAAATCGGGGTCCTTTACGGTTAACTGAACAACACACCCTTTTTTGCTTAGAGAGCGCAGACGGGCGGCAACCATATCGCTCATAAGAGAAACCCCTTCTCTTAATTCTTCTTCACCTTTTAAGTCGCGGCGAAATGTCATAGAATGTCCTACGGACTTTACCTCCCGTTCCTCATAAAAGGAATGCACACGTTCGGTGTCGTTTCCCGTTACATTGTCATAGAGGAGGACACCGGCTTTTCCCAGACTACGTTCGAGGACATCTTTAGGACATGCTGCAAGCTGCCCTATGGTTTTTATTCCCATTGCCGACAGCTTCAGCACCGTTTTTTTGCCCACCATCAAAAAATCGGATACAGGCAACGGGTACATTATCTCTTTATACCTGTCGCGCGTGAGCATTGTTGTTGCGTCCGGTTTTTTGTAGTCGCTGCCGAATTTTGCGATACTCTTGCAAAAGCTCACTCCGACCGATATTGTTATTCCTGCTTCCTCACGCACTCTGCGCCTTATTTCATTTGCAAGAGCTTCGGCACTTTTTCCGAACAGGTGTATTGAATTTGTAACATCAAGATACGATTCGTCGATACTTGCAGGTTCGGTGAGATCGGTGTAGCATAAATATATCGCATTCACTCTGTCGGATATATCTTTGTACAGAGAATGGTGCGGAGGGACACAGACAAGCTCCGGACATTTTTTTCTCGCCTGCCAAATTGTTTCCGCCGTTTGAATGCCGTATCTTTTTGCAAGCTGATTTTTCGCAAGAATGATTCCATGCCTGTTTTCGGGATCTCCCGCGACCGCCATCGGGACGTTTTTAAGCTCCGGCGCAAGCTTTTCCTCGCAGGAGGCAAAAAAAGAATTGCAGTCACAGTGAAAGATGATTCTGTCCGTATTTTGACCCTCCTTTTCCTGTTTTTTTATCTGTAACCATTTTATCATTATCTGTTACGATTCTCAACCGTAAATTTTTTTTACCGACAATTTAATTTGTTTACCGACAATTTAAAAAGTATACGATGAATATTCGACACGGCGCATAAAAACACATAGCTTTCTTTATCTGTTTTTTATCAAATAGGTGTTGAAAAACGTAATGCGGAAGTGGTAGAATAGAAGTGTTAAAAAAATCAGGTTTTTGCGAAAACGCAAAATCATAATTTGCGTTTCTCGTAAAACGGAGGAGGAAAACCGAAAATGCTCAGCATTAACGAAACTCTTTGCAAGGGTTGCGGCTACTGCATTAAGTATTGCCCGAAGGCAATTCTCGAAATGGGCAGCGAACGCAACAAAAAAGGATATTTCTTTCCGCACTTGACCGATGCCGAAAAGTGCATCGCGTGTGCAATGTGCGCAACGATATGTCCGGAGGGCGCTATAGAGCTTACGGAAAAGGAGGGTGAATAATGGCTAAGGTTTTAATGAAAGGCAATGAAGCTATCGCGGAGGCTGCCGTCAGAGCGGGATGCCGTTTCTTTGCCGGGTATCCCATAACTCCGCAAAACGAAATTCCCGAATATCTTTCATGGAGACTTCCCGAGGTCGGCGGAACGTTTGTTCAGGGCGAGAGCGAAGTCGCGTCCGTTAATATGGTCTACGGCGCTGCGGCATCGGGCTGCAGAGCAATGACAAGCTCGTCCGGTCCCGGTATCAGCCTGAAGGCGGAGGGCATATCATATCTTGCCGGCACGCAGCTTCCCGCGGTTATCTGTAACATAAGCCGCGGCGGTCCCGGCTTAGGTTCAATTCAGCCCGCACAGCAGGACTATTTGCAGGCAACAAAGGCTCTCGGACACGGCGGATTTAAATTGATGGTGTTTACCCCCGCTACACTTCAGGAAGCCGTCGATATCACATACAAGGCGTGGGATTATGCGGAGCGCGACCGCAATCCCGTTATGATACTTATGGACGGCTGCCTCGGTTCTATTATGGAGCAGGTTGAGCTGCCGGAGATGAAAGAACCCGACAGAACTCACACCGACAAGTGGAGCCTTAACAGACCTGCGGATTCGACGCGCGGTGACAGAGTGCTCACTCCCTATTTCCCCGAAGCACTGCTTGAGCTTCAAAATACATCTCGTGCAAGAATGTATGAGCGCTGGGCGAAGAACGACGTTCAGGTTGAGGAGTTCATGCTCGACGACGCCGAATATGTTGTTGTCGCATACGGTATTGCTTCAAGAAGCGCAAAAGAAGCTATCCTCAATCTTCGTAAAGAGGGCTATAAGCTCGGCATGATCCGTCCGATAACGGTCAATCCGTTCCCGAAAGCAAGCTTTGAAAAGCTTGATTATTCACGCGTAAAGGGCATTATTGATATTGAGCTTGCCATTCCCGCACAGATGCATGACGATATAGAGCTTCAGGTTAAGGGACGCGCTCCCATATATGAATACTGCCGTTCGGGCGGTGTTCTGTTTGACGACGACGGCATTTATGCTGCCGTTAAGAAAATTTGCGACGGAGGTGCAAAATAATGGCTGTGTATAAAAGACCGGATACACTGAAAAAGACACCGAGCGGATTTTGCCCCGGGTGTATGCACTCGCTTGCAACAAAGCTCATTGCCGAAGTCGTGGACGAGATGGGACAGCATAAAAACTGCGTGCATATAGTTCCCGTCGGCTGCGCAACGCTCAACCTTGTTTACTGGGGAGGCGATGTGCTCGGCGCGGCTCACGGACGTGCTCCCGCCGTTGCTACCGGTTTTAAGAGAAGCAATCCCGACAGACTTGTTTTCGCCTATCAGGGCGACGGCGACTGCGCCGCAATCGGTCTTGCCGAAATAATGAATGCCGCAAACAGAGGCGAAAATATCACGGTTATCTTCTTCAATAATCAGACATACGGCATGACGGGCGGTCAGATGGCTCCCACGACGCTTATCGGTCAGAAGACAACGACAACACGTTACGGCAGAGATCCGGAGACAACGGGTTATCCTTTGAGAATGTGTGAGCTTCTCGCAACACTTGAAGCCCCGGCATTTATTGCGAGATATCCTCTTACCACACCCAAGGGCTGCAGAGACGCAAAAAAGGCTATCCGCAAGGGATTTGATATTCAGATGGCGGGCAAAGGTTTCTCGTTTATTGAGCTTCTCGGCAACTGTCCGACAAACTGGGGTCTTACACCGCTTCAGACGCTTGATTATATGGAAACGAACACGATTCCGTATTTCGTACCGGGTGTATATAAAGATAAATTCAAGGACGGGGTGAAATAAAATGAAAAGAACACTCGTTATTTCAGGTTCCGGCGGACAGGGCGTTATGAGCGCCGGAGTGATGATTGCGCAAACCGCCGTAGACGCCGGCAACTGCGCTACATATCTGCCCGAATACGGTCCCGAACAGCGCGGCGGCAGTGCAAAATGTACCGTTGTTGTTGACGAAAACGAAATTATTTCCCCTCTTGCGAGCAAGTGCGATACGCTTATCGTTATGAATGAGCAGGCATACGAAAAATTTGCAAAGACGCTTCGTGCAGGCGGTATTCTCGTTGCCAACACGAGCCGTGTCGAGTCGGAGATAAAAAAAGACGGCATTACGGTTGTTGAAGTTCCCGCTGACGATCTTGCGGTCGAACTCGGAAACATAAAGTGCGCAAACATAATTCTTATGGGTGCTCTTGTAGGAAGCGAGGCAGGCATTATATCTGAGGATGCGATTCTCAAGAGCCTTGATAAGAAATTTGCGTCAAAGAAAAAAGAAGTGCTTGAGCTTAACCACAAAGCGCTTCAGTTAGGCATTGAATACGGCAAAAAAGCCATAGGCTGAAATACCGTAATATAAAACGGCTCCCGCATTCCCAAAACGGATTGCGAGAGCCTTTTTCATGCCTTATTAAAGACCTTTTGTCGGTAGCCATTGTGTCGCGAGAGCATAAGCCTTTTTGCCGTTTCTCGATATATATGAGCCATGATTTGCGCCTTTTATCACAATAAGATCACTGCCTTTTATGCTGTTGTGAAGAAACAGTGTGTCCGACAGCATCATGATATCGTATCGCCGCAAACAATATAAGTCGGGCATGTGATCTTTGCGAGGTATTCGGCGGTAAAATCGGGTTGTGTGAGCATCATGTCATTGAGCTTGTCGTTTTTGAAAATATTGTCAAGCTTTACTCCCGCGGTAAAATACGGCCAAAAAGCAGACGGCTTTGAATTGGCACCGCAGGATATAATTGCTGCCGGAAAGTCGGGATAATCGGCGGCGATGCAAAGCGCGGTTATCGCGCCGTCGCTGTGTCCCATTATTATCGGTTTTTCGATGCCGAGCGCCGCAGCAAATTCAACGGTGTCCTTTGCCATAAGCTCATAAGAGATTACTCCGGGGTCGCTGCTCTGTCCGTGACACCTGCTTTCTGTTACATAGACCGTGTAGTCGTTCGCGAGGTATCTTGCCGCCTCCGACAGTGATTTGACAGTACCTCCGTTTCCGTGTATGAGAATAAGCGGCTGTTTGCCGTGGCCGTAAACGTTATAGTGCATGTTAACTTCGCTCAACTGTATGAAGCCGTCAAATTCCGGAGCATCGACGGGTGTCGGAAGCGAAGATGTATCAAGCGAGCGCAGGTTGTACTTTTCGGGGTTTATTCTTATGTCGATTTGCATAATATGTCCCGTAATGAAAGAAACGAGAGCAAGAAGTATTCCTACAGTGCTTTGCATATTTTTACCTCTTAAAGCTTTATTTGAGAAAATTGTAGCACATTTGCGTTTGCATGGCAATATAATATTCCGAAATTCATTTTAAAGCAGGGGGAGGCGCCGACAGAAGTAATCGGCGCCTCCTTGGAAGCAGTAGGGGGTAATTCTTGTTTTACAGATGCTTTGAAAGCTCCCAGATATCTACGGAATCAAGTCCGACGGCAACACGAAGAATGTTTCTTGCATCAGAGACGTTTATTTCTTTATCAAAGTTTGTGTCACAGGCGAGTTTTTCGATTGCCGTGGGATTTTCAAGACCGACGGCAAACCGAAGTGCCATTCTTGCGTCGCCGACAGACGGGGCGGTTCCGTTCGCAGTGACAACACCGGGGATAACGGCTACGGTTATTTTATTGCAGCTGTCGCAGATAAGATTGCCGTCGGCATCGATGTGAATATGCCCCGTGAGTTTCGGTATAACGGTATCGTTAAGTGTTATTTCCGTTGCGGCACCGCTGTCTTTGAACAGCTTTCCGCATGTGGTGCATTTGAAATACTCAATATTGCCGTCCGATGTGTATGTCGGCTCAACTGCGGGAACTTTGGTTAAATCATGAACATGAGCTGCAGAAATAACGGATATCTTTGTGCAGCGGGCAGCAAAGAGAACGCCGTTTGTCGTAGGGTATTGTTCGGGTTTAACCGTGATATCGTTAAATGTTATTTTGACACTATCGGCAAGTTTATAGCCGCTCTTTGCTTTAACGGTTATGCCGGCATAATAGTTGCCCTCCGAGGTCATTTTTTCAACGGTCGGAACATTTCCGTGATTTTCGTCATCGGAATATACGGCGCCGTTTACTTGGTCGGGGTTGTTTTTGTCGACATCCTGAATCGATTCACATGTAATTTCGTACTTGTCTTTGTCTGCGGGAGCGACCTCGGCGGTGAAAACGGGCGCGTCACCTTCGGTGTATTTCAGTGTTGCGTTGATTATGTTTACGCTGCTTACGGTTTTAATATTTACTGTGTTGTACGTCAACGGATCGCTGAAAAAGACTTCGCTTTCATTTCCGGTAAATTCATAAAAGTGTTCCGTAAATTTATTTCCGGAGCTTTGTCCGTATGAAACTGCCTCCTTCGCCTGTACGCTGAAATACAGCGTACCCGATTTCGGTGCTGTTTCTTTTTCAAGATAATCTTTTATTGATTCCCACCATTCTTCGTTTTCGCAAACGAAAGAATCAAAAACATCGCTTTCCGAAGTGCCGTTGCAATAAAGCTTTATTTCATATTTGACCGAGGACTTGCAATAATACTCGGATGGTGTAAAAATCGCTTTATCATGTGTTCCGTAGAAATTAAACCACTTGATAACAATGTCGGTTTTTTTCCCTTTTTCCCACTTAGGTGAAAAATTCGGTGTGAATGCAGTTTTCGAAACCGGAACGAGGGTGCAGTTTATCGAATATATATCTTCCGAGCTGTTTCGGTTGCATTTATATTTATATGTGACATCTTTTGCGCCGTCGTCAAGCGTCAATGTCGTTCCGTCGACCGTTCCGCCGCTCCAGTCGTATGCTCTTTCAACGTCAAATCCGCAGCGCGCAGTCAGTTGGGAAAGGTCGATCGTGTTATCATCGTTTTTTTCGACGAAAATTTCCTGTACGTCGAGGTTTATGTTGTTTATAATGCCATCAAATTTAAACCTTGAACAGTCGGTATCGGACAATTCGATTGCACCTAATCTGTTTTTGTGTAGATCCAGGATTCCGTTCTTCCATCCGTCATA
>OMRJ01000161.1 GCA_900313475.1 uncultured Eubacteriales bacterium
AAACAAATGTTTGCTTTTCCAGAACATTTGTGCTATACTGTAATTGACACCGAAAACGCAAGGTTAATACATAACAAAAAGGAGTCAAAATGAAAGAACTTAACAAAACACAACGTAAAATATATGAATTTCTCGCAGAAAAGGCTCAAAACGGCGTTCCGCCCACTGTTCGCGAGATATGCTCCGCAGTGGGACTGAAATCAACATCCTCCGTTCAGGCAAACCTTGACGCACTTGAACAGGCGGGTTACATTGAGCGCGACCCTATGCTTAAACGTTCAATCCGCGTAAAGGGACAAACCGATTCCGTGACACAGGTGCCGCTGCTCGGTACGGTCACCGCAGGCATGCCTATTCTTGCAGTTGAGGCTATTGAGGGTTATGTTCCGTTCCCGTCCGAAAACGCACCCGACGAACCGCTTTTTGCTCTTAAGGTTCGCGGCGACAGCATGATAAACGCGGGCATTTTATCCGGCGACATTATAATTGCAAAGAAGACCCCCACTGCATCAAACGGCGACATCGTTGTTGCACTGATAGGCGACGAAGCAACCGTAAAACGTTTTTATAAAGAGAACGGACACTTCCGTCTCCAGCCCGAAAACGATGAGTATGCCCCGATTATAACCGATGAGCTTATAATTCTCGGAAAGGTAGTCTCTCTGGTCAGATATTTCTGATTTATAAACGTTCGCATGAACCGACACGGATTCAACTCCCGTCAGCCTGAGAAGACGTCCGTTTTATGTTTTTTACTACAGACAAACTTCGCCGCTCGACGTACCTTTGTACGCCTTCGGGCAAGCAAAATCATGTCTGAAGCTTTGATTTTGCTCGGTTTGTCTGTTCCTCATCTTTTTTCCTATCCCCTAAAAAGGGGCTGTAAAAACCCGAGTTTTTTACAGCCCCTTTTTTTGTTTCGGTTTTCGCTTCGGTTTGTTTTACGGCAAAAGCATTCCGAGAGTGCCCGCAACGGTAAAAACAAGTCCGGCGGCGGTTTTTGCATTGAGCTTTTCTTTGAAGACAATGCGCGAAAAAACTATTGTGATAAGTATGCTGAGTTTGTCAATCGGCGCAACAAGCGACGCGCGCCCGAGCTGCAACGCCTTATAGTAGCAAAGCCAGGAGGCGCCGGTCGCAAAGCCCGACAGAATTATAAAAATAAATTCTTTTTTGGGCATTTTGTTTACGGCTTTGCATTTTCCTGTTGAAAATACAACGATCCACGCCATGATAAGCACCGTGAATGTTCTGATTGCAGTTCCGAGATTCGAATCGACTCCTTCGATACCGATTTTGCCGAGAATCGAAGTCAGCGCCGCAAAAACGGCGGAAAAAAGAGCAAAAAACAGCCATGTTGAGCCTTTGTTTTTATCGCTGCTTCGTTCTTTTTTTCTGTCGATCATAAGATATGTTCCCATACCAATCAGAAAAACGCTCAACCCTTTGACAAAAGAAAAAGGCTCATGCAGAAAAATAAAAGCAAATATGACAGTCAGAACCGTGCTTGATTTATCAACCGGTGTAACCTTGTTTATGTCACCTATCGACAGCGCCTTAAAATAGCACAGCCACGAGGCGCCCGTTGAAATTCCGGATAAGACAAGAAAAACCCATGTTTCAGCCCCGATTTCGGGAAGCGTTGAAAATGATCCTGTCATCAAAACGATAATAATGCTCATTATAAGCACCACGACCGTGCGCACTGCGGTGGCAACCGTCGAATCTGTTTTGCGAATGCCGCATTTTGCGAGAATTCCCGTCACACCTGCGAAGAACGCGGACAGAAAAGCAAAAAGCATCCACATGATATCATCTCCGAATTGATCTCATATTGATTTTTGATAATAAAAGACGTCGAGTTTTCTTCCGAATTTAACTCCGACTTTTTCGAGTCTGCCGACACGGCGAAAGCCGTGCTTTTCGTGAAACGCGATGCTTCGCTCATTTTCTTCGGTTACAAGCGAAATAATATTTGTTATTCCCATAATTTTGCCGCGGCGTTCTATCTCATCCAAAAGCAGACCGCCCGTACCCCTTGAAAGCATGCTTTTGTCGAGATATATTGAGAGGTCGGCGGTAAATCTGTATGCCGAACGCTCGTGAAAAAGGTCAAGATACGCGTAGCCGACAATCTTTTCGCCGTCCTCCGCAACTATAAACGGATATTTCGCTCTGATTCCGTTCACACGCTCGGAAAACCTTTCAAGCGTCAGCGGCTCCTCCTCAAATGAAACGGTTGTTTCTTCTATATAATAATTATATATTTCAAGGCAGCGGGCAATGTCACATTCCGTAAGATTCCTGATATTCATTTTTTTCTTTCACCAAAGTCGTTAGGATTTTTTATTCACTCAAAAGAACACCGGAACTGCCAGCGCCAACATAAAACCGCCGAGGAACGACACTATATTGGCAACAACTGTATAAATTATAATGCGCGCCCTGCTTATATCGCCGCGACCGACTTTTTTGAAGCCTAAGCAATAAACGGCGATCTCCGCCGCAAGCACAAAAAGCTCAAGCAAAAAATACACGAGTTCGAATCCGTCGCCCTTATAAACCATAATCGACAGCACGCTGTTTAGGAATATCTGCGTACAGACATTCGCAGTCAAAATCATAAGCATCAGTTTCTTTTCGCCAAAACCGAACAGCACTGCGATCAACAATTCAACCGCAACGCATATCAACATTCTCACAAAGAACGACACAATATCCGCAGTATAATCATAATCGCGAATTACCGCGGGACTGCCGTCATTTGCCGTCGGGTTTAAGACACCGTCAGCATTTTCGGGTGTTTTTTCCGTTTGCGCTGCTCCTGTCGGTTCCGTCGTGATTCCGGCCGTAGTTTTAACTGTTTTCAAGCCGGAAACATCAGCGGTAAAATAGCTGTGGAACGCATAGCTGCGGCATTTTTCGCTGACTGCATACTCACCCGTTTCGGGAAAATAGAGTAATATCTTGAAGTCATCGGGAGGATAATACGTCCAGTCAAGTGATTTGCTCTCACCGCAATTCCAAAATCTTTGCAGGAAAAAATAGCCGTCGTCATCCTCATATTCTTCAAACGCATGCCATATTTCCTTATTGTCATTGAATTGCTCGCTGCCCGGTGTTCCGTCCCATGCGAAGGCGGGTCCTGTCGAGGGTTCGGCGGACAAAAGCGTCCCCCAGCACTCACTTGTTGAAAGATTTTCAAATTTAATTCTTACAGACGGCTTCGGTCCCGTGTCGGCAAAAGCCGATACACCGAAAGCGCACAGCAGAATTACGGCGGCGATGACGCATGATACAAACTTTTTTTTCACTGAGATCTCTCCTTTTCGCAGGCAGAAATTTTGAACCCGTACCGACCTACGCAAGCGAGTCGATAAAAACATCGGCTTCTCCGCGCGATTTAAAAATTATAATTTCT
>OMRJ01000042.1 GCA_900313475.1 uncultured Eubacteriales bacterium
CATAGAGTACAGCCGACTGCCCGGGACACGGCGAAAACACCGCATTTTCGAGGTGCGCCGTCATTATGCCGTCCGTTATTCTGACCCGGGCGTTAACGGGCGCCGAGGTGCTTCTTATCATGATACCGGCGTTAAAATCCCCGTCGGGAAATTCACCCGACGTGCAGCAAAGCCTGCCCGCACGGATATTATGCGTAAACCGTTCCTCCGAGCTGCATACCGTCACGGTGTTGTCGGCGGCATTGATCCCGGCAACATACATCGGCTTGCCGAAAGCGCCCAACCCCTTGCGCTGACCGACCGTGTAGTTAAAAATGCCGGTGTGAGTGCCGACCTTTTGTCCCCGAAGGTCGAGAATGTCGCCCGATACCGGCATTTCCGGCAAATGCGCCTGCAAAAACGCGCCGCAGTTGCCGTCGGGGATGAAGCAGATGTCCTGACTGTCGGGTGCCGATGCCGCTTCAAGGCCGAGGGATGCGCCTGTCGCGCGTATCTCATCCTTTGACGTGAAATCGCCGAGAGGAAAGACGGTGCGCGCGAGAATATCACGCGGAACACGGTATAAAAAGTAGGACTGGTCTTTTTTTGTCGGCGCTCGAAACAGTCCCACGCTGCCGTTTCCGTCAAACAGAGTGCGCGCATAATGTCCCGTGGCGATAAACTGTGCGCCGGCCTTATCTGCCTCCTCCCTGAGCGCGATGAATTTTGCGTGCGTGTTGCACAGTATGCACGGATTCGGCGTAAGCCCTTTCATGTACATTTCGCAGAACGTGTCGGTCACACGCTCTCTGAACAGCTCGCGCCTGTCGGAAAAAACAAGCGGTATGCCGAGCTTTTCAGCCGTATTTTTCGCCCTCAGCGCGGCAGGAGAGTCCTCCGACGCGTTTTCGGTAAACAGCAGATGGCAGCCCGTAACGTCATATCCGCGTTCCTTTAATATGTGAACCGCAACTGACGAGTCAATCCCGCCGCTCATGCCGAGAAGTACGGTTTTTTTCATTGCACACGCTCCTTTTGTTGAAGAACCGTTTAGGTAGATTGATATAATTCGTATTTTACATCATATGACAGAATATTTCAAGAACCGAAACGGAATATATTTGCGGTTTTCCCCTTTTCCTTTGATTTTTTTGTCAAAAAAAAGAAAAAAGTCTTGAAAAAAGCTGAAAGCCAAGGTATAATTGAATTATATACTGCGATAATCTGTGCCAATTAACACTATTTTTACATACATAAGGTTTTCTTTATTATACTGATAAGACTATGTTCAAATGCAGAAACAAGGGGTTGGTAAGTTTTTAGGGGGTTTGTTTTTTGGGCGGCGATCTGCATTGCCACACACGGCTTTCCGACGGTTCGGTCGGAATTGAGGATATAATTGCGCTTGCGAGGAACTGCAAGCTTGACACCATTGCCATTACGGATCACGACTGTCTTGCCGGCACCGTGCGTGCAAAAATAATAGGCGAGAGAAACGGGGTTCGCGTAATTCCCGGAGTCGAGTTGTCGGCTGTCGACAACGAAACGGGCAGATATGCTCATATTTTATGCTATCTTCCCGATTATCCCGACAGGCTTGAGGATCTCTGCCGCAAAAATACCATGGCGCGAAAGAGAAGCGCACAGTTCATGATGGGTAAGGCTGCGGGCAGATATCCCGTCACGGCGGAACTTATGAGAAAGTGTGCGTCGGGTTCCACCTGCCTTTATAAACAGCACATTATGCACGCACTCATGGAGTGCGGAGTTACCGAAAGCA
The DNA here is from genome assembly GCA_900313475.1 of uncultured Eubacteriales bacterium. Lineage (GTDB taxonomy): Bacteria > Bacillota > Clostridia > Oscillospirales > Acutalibacteraceae > RUG806. Next base: position 1,760 of record OMRJ01000042.1, read on the forward strand.
TTTATTCCGATATTTATTTTGAGTTATTTTCTCCGGAAAGTGAGAATAATATATTGGTGAAGACCGCATTCGCTTCCGTTGATGAGGTAATAAAGGCGGTGCATGCGGCGGGCGGCATTGCAGTGCTCGCGCACCCGGCTCTTTATGACAGCTTTTCGCTGCTTGAACGTCTTAAGGACGAGCTTGACGGCATTGAGGTCTGGCATCCCACTGCGGACAGTGAGACGTCGGAACGGTTGTTTGCCTATGCAAAAAAGAACAGGCTTCTTTCCACGGGCGGCAGCGATTTCCACGGAATGTACAGCCGCCATGCGGCACTGCTCGGTTCCTACCGCACGCCGAAGGCGCAGCTTGCGGAGCTTTTGGGATACAAGTCGAAAATGAAACGTCTTGCCAAAAAAGCCGCAGCGGCAGCCGAACAGGCGGTGGTGCAGACCGAATGAGAGCGAAAAGCGGCAAACTGAATTGAGGTGTCGAAATGAACGGATTTGACGACAGCGACATTAAAATTGCAGACGGCAGCGGTGAGGCCGCGCATACGGATGACATTGATACCATGGCTTTTATTGAGGAAGCCAAGCGCCAGCACTTTAACGGCAACACGGCAAAGGCAAAGCTGCTCGGACGGGGCATTGTCAGCGCTTTTTCCTACAAGAGCGCTCCTGATGAGCTTTTTGCCGCGGCGAAACGCCACGGTATCGATCCCGATCCGAAAACAGTGCTTCAAATAAAGTTCCTGTCGGTTTTTTCTGCCGAATACAGCCTTGAGCACTTCCTTCCGTCACAGCATCTTTCGGCTGTCGCGGTGGATGAGATGTATGATGTCATGCGCGAGAACGAGCCTGAATTTTTCGACAGCCTTGCCAGAAGCTCCGCTTTTTCATTTTATTATCTCTGTACATCCGACGGCGGTAATATCGCGGATTCTGTCGCACGGGAATTTGCAAAGCTGTGCGGCCGCACCGATGACGAACGCTTCGTTTCGCTCGGCAAGGAGCTTTTTGAGGTCAATGTGAACGTATTTTGCCGTGCCGTCAACGGCTTTGTGTTTGCGTAAAAGCCGGCGGGCGGAAAAACGGTTACGGATCGGATGAAAATAAGGCAAAACGGCACAAAAAAGTCTTGACAATAAAGGTCTTCGTGTGGTACACTTGTTATACCTCTGCGAAGGTCTTTTTTTTGTACCCGGTTTCCGGCGGACCTTAGCCGTCGGACACAAGCCAGAGGGAGGCTAACATTAAAAATGGAGGTGCCGTTATGAGAGTTAAGATCACTCTTGCATGCACAGAGTGCAAGCAGCGCAACTACAACACAATGAAAAACAAAAAGAATTCCCCCGACAGACTTGAGATGAACAAGTACTGCAGATTCTGCAGGAAGCATACTCTCCACAGGGAAACCAAGTAATTGACCTGTCGCACAAATTTCGTTTGCAGACAGTTCAACCGAAAGGAATGAAATTGCATGGCTGAAAACAATGCCGATAAGGAAGCTATGAAGCTCGCTAAGGAAGCCGAAAAAGCTGCCGAAAAGGCAAAGAAGGAAAGAATTAAGCAGAGCAAGCCCAAAAAAGAGGGTAACGCGTTTTCCCGCGCAGGTGCCGGCATTAAGAAATTCTGGAAGGATTTCACCGGAACATGCAAAAAGGTCGTGTGGCCGAGCGGTAAACAGGTGCTTAAAAGCAGCCTTGTCGTTCTCGTGAGCATCATCGTCGTCGGAGCGGTAATTTTCGGGTTTGACACCGGCATAAACGCCTTGTTTGAGCAGGGCGCAAAGCTTTCGTCATCGCTCGGCGAAAAAGCGGCGGGCGACAGCACAACAGCGGCAGAAACGACCGCAGCGGATTCGGCAACGGACACGAATGGCACAACCGCAGCCGCACAGGCTGACGCATCCGATGCGACCGAGGCCGAAACAGGCGCGGAATCCACCGCCGCAGCCGAGCAGACAACGGCTGAAAGCACAACCGAAGCTTAACGATTTTCGGTGCGGCTTACTTGTGCCGCAAAACAGGCAAAACCACTCGGCGGATGCAAATCCGCATATTATTTGGAGGACAGTATGGCTGAAGACTATAAATGGTATGTGGTTCACACATATTCCGGCTACGAAAACAAGGTTGCCGATAACATACTGAAAGCCGCAGTCAACCGTAACCTTACGGATCAGATCGTCGAAGCGATGGTTCCCACCGAAACCGTTTACAGCCTTAAGGCGTTCAAGGACAGGGCTGCAGACAGAAACGCGGAGATCAAAGCAGCCGACAATAAGATTCCCTATGTAAAGGTATCGGAGGGCGACGGAGCTCTGTATTATCTGCCGCAGGAGATGAAAGACGCGGATCTCGATTCCGAAGCGGTAAAAGATCAGATGTACGTCATCCGTGAAGTTGCCACCGACCTCGCATTTGAGGCAAAGGAAACGGTTACACGCAGAGATCTGCTCTCGCACTACGGTGCGAAAAACAGCGTTTTCAAACTCAGCAACGAGTTCCAGAAATACGTTCCCGGCTACTTCTTCTTTGAAAGCGCGGACGCTTCGGCTGTTCTTCCCGAAGACATTGAACACAGAGTTTTCTATACCGCAAAGGTAACAAGATGGCCCGAAAACTATTTTAAGGGCAAAAAAACGGTACGTCTCGGCGACATAATCGAGCACGGCGGCGAAAGAAGCACAATAAAAGCCACCACCTCGAAGCTAATGCCGGGTTATGTTCTTGTTAAGCTCGCCGTGAGCTATCACGAAAAAGCGGGTGAAGACAGAATGACGGACGAGGTTTGGTACATCATACGCAACACGCGCGGCTGTACGGGCTTCGTCGGTCCCGAAGGCGTTCCCGTTCCGCTTACCGACTCCGAAACAGAGAAGTTCGGCGTTGAAAAACACACCGTCGAGCTTAACTTTGAGGAGGGCGATCTCGTCACGATTGTTGACGGACCGTTCGCCGGTTATTCGGGCGTCGTGAGCAGAATCGACGTCGACGACGATGTTGTATGCGTGATCCTTCCCATTATGGGACGCGACACGCCTATCGACCTCTCACTCGATCAGGTTGAGTCGGCTGTCGACTGATAATTCGGTAATCCGACCGCAAGGTCCTTTTACGGCGCCGCTTCAGGCGCTGTGGGAGGAACGCTTCGTGCGTTCCGCCACTACCACATTTTTTTGGAGGTGCAACATGGCACAGAAAGTAACAGGCTTTATTAAGCTTCAGATCCCCGCAGGCAAGGCAACTCCCTCGCCCCCTGTAGGTCCCGCTCTCGGTCAGCACGGCGTCAACATTATGGCGTTCACAAAGGAATTTAACGAGAGAACCAAGAACGATATCGGTCTTGTTATCCCCGTTGTTATCACCGTTTATGCGGACCGTTCCTTCACATTCGTAACAAAAACTCCCCCCGCTGCCGTTCTTATCAAGAAGGCTTGCGGTATTGAGAGCGGCTCCGGTGTCCCCAACAAGACAAAGGTTGCCACTTTAACACAGGAGCAGTTAAGAAAAATTGCAGAACAGAAAATGCCCGACCTCAACGCCGCTTCCGTTGAAGCTGCTATGAGCATGGTAGCCGGCACGGCCCGCTCCATGGGCGTTACTGTCACAGACTGATTGAGGGAGGCGTAAGATAATGAAACACGGTAAGAAATACGTTGACAGCGCAAAGCTTGTCGACAGATCAAAGTACTATGAGTCTCCCGAAGCTCTTGACCTCGCAGTCAAGACCGCAAAGGCAAAGTTTGATGAGACTGTTGAAGTTCACATTCGTCTCGGCGTTGACTCCCGTCACGCAGACCAGCAGGTCAGAGGCGCTGTTGTTCTTCCCAACGGCACAGGCAAAAAGATCAGAGTATGCGTTTTCGCAAAGGGCGACGACGCTAAAGCCGCAGAGGCAGCAGGCGCAGAGATAGTCGGCGCGGAAGACCTCGTCGCAAGAATCCAGGGCGAAGGCTTTATGGATTTCGACGTGTGCATCGCCGCTCCCAACATGATGGGACTTGTCGGCCGTCTCGGTAAGATCCTCGGTCCCCGCGGACTTATGCCCAGCCCCAAGGCAGGCACGGTTACTCCCGATGTCGCAAAGGCTGTTAACGAGGCAAAGGCCGGTAAGATTGAATACCGTCTTGACAAGACCAATATCATCCACTGCCCCATCGGTAAGGCTTCATTCGGTGCGGAAAAGCTCTATGAGAACTATGCAACTCTTATGGATGCCGTTATCAAGGCAAAGCCCGCTTCGTCAAAGGGTCAGTATATCCGCTCCTGTGTCGTTAGCTCGACCATGGGAGTCGGCATTAAGATAAACCCCAACAAGGTTCTCAAGTCTGCCGAATAATTAAATATCATGGGGGCGAGTCCTCTTTTTCGCCCCCCTGTTTTTTGAAAAATACTGTTGACAAATGTATTTTTGTATGATAGTATATTGAATGTTGCTGTTCTAAAGACAGTAGGTGCTTTTCAGCATAAGGCATTCGCCGCCTACCGAGGAATGTGCTTAACCCTGTATTTTATGTTTCGGTTATGCTCTTTCGTCGGTTTCGGCGAAAGGGTTATTTTATTTTTTCAGAAGGCAGGTGAATTCATTTTGCCAAACGCAAAGGTTTTAGAAGAAAAGAAGGCTCAGGTCGCCGCTCTTAAAGAGAAATTCGCGGGCGCTGTCGCAGGCGTAATCGTAGATTACAAGGGTACAACGGTCGAGGACGATACCAAGCTTCGCAAGGAGCTGAGAGAAGCAGGCGTTGAGTATTCCGTCGCAAAGAACACTCTTATCCGTCTTGCTATTGACGGTACGGCGCTTGCGGCTATGGACGATATTCTTAACGGCACAACGGCTGTTGCCACAAGCAGCGCCGACTATGTTGCAGCCGCAAAGATTCTCTCCAAGTTCGCAGAGTCACACGAGAATTTTACCATTAAGTCGGGATTCCTTGACGGTGAGGTAATTTCACTCGAAAAGATTGAGTCGCTTGCAAAGCTTCCCTCCAAGGAACAGCTCCTTACATCGGTTGCTTTCGCATTCCAGGCTCCCATGGCATCGTTCGCAAGAGCGATCAAGGCTATCGTCGACAAAAACGGCGAGGGCGAGGCTGCTCCCGCAGCAGAAGAAGCCGCAGCGGAATAATTTACCGTGCTGCGTGTCCGTTTACATTAAAAACTATTCATAATGGAGGATAAAAAAATGGCATCCGAAAAAATTGTTGCTATTGTTGATGAAGTTGCTGCTCTCTCAGTTCTTGAGCTTGCAGAGCTGGTTAAAGAAGTTGAAGAAAGATTCGGCGTAAGCGCTGCCGCTGCAGTTGCCGTTGCCGCTCCCGCCGCAGGCGCTGCCGCTGCCGTAGAGGAGAAGACCGAGTTTGACGTTGTTCTTGAGTCCTTTGATGCTGCATCAAAGATCAAGGTTATCAAGGTTGTCCGTGAGATTACCGGCCTCGGACTTGCAGACGCTAAAGCTGCTGTTGAAGGCGCTCCCAAAACCCTCAAAGAAGCTGTCGGCAAGGATGAAGCGGAATCCCTCAAGGCAAAGCTTGAAGAAGCAGGCGCAAAGGTCGCTCTCAAGTAATTCGGCTTACTTACAAAAAACCAAGGCTGTCGCACGGTGCGGCAGCCTTAATTATTGTCTTTTTTTTTGATGTCTTCGTGGTTTCTTCGTTTTTTGCCGTTTGCGGCAATACGGAAAAAATGCGGCACGGGCGAAAATCAGTATTGCAAAAACGATACGGGTTCTGCTCCCGTAAGCCTAAACCGTTAAGGTGTGATAAACCGTAGTTGTGTTGTTTTTGAACGTGTAAGTGAACGAAAAACGGTAAGTCTGTCCGCTTTCGAGCGGCGCGACCTTGTAAAAATCAAGCGACGCGGTTTCGGTAAGGCTTTCTCCGCTTTTTACGGTTTTGAATGTCGGGAACATGAGTGCACCCTCTATCAGAGCCGTATATTTTCCGTCGGGTTCGACACGGTCAACCCAGGGAACAAAGGTGAACGGAGTTTCAATATAGTGTGACGATTTGTTGTCAATATTAACTTTGACTTCGTTCTTTTCCGCATCGTATGACCATGTTATGCGCACGTCTTCGGACTTGCCGTCGTCCTTTGCCGGCGCGCACGAGCAGAACAGTAATGTAAAGAGTGACAAAAAAAGTATACTTGACATAATCCGTTTCATTACAAACACCCTCTCTTTATTTTTTTTATATAATAATTATAACACAGAAAAATCCGCAGGAAAACAGTAAAACATACCAAAAAAATCAACATGCTGTTGGCTAATATGCACAAAGATTTGATAAAACACGAATTATAATGACCGATCGACAGTGTAAAAGAAGAAAATCGCATCGTGAAAACACACGTCGAAAAACTCGTTAAAAGGGGAGCGCTTCTCTGTTGTGACAACCGCCAAAACGCACATTGAAAATTTGTGAAAAATACTGAAAATTCCGTATTTGATTGCAAACGGCGGGGTGAGGTGTTATAATCACACTGTATTATTCTTTCTATATTAAATTAAAGAAAACGGAGTTGAAAAATCAATATGAAAAAAACAGCAAAGTCATTTATTGCGCTTGTGCTCTCGCTGTGTCTTGCGTTTTCGTGCGCTGTTCCCGTTTTTGCGGCGCCTGCGGCATCGAACGCAAATATTACGGTTGCCGAAGCGACGGCGGACAAGCTCGGCACCTCCGCAGTAAAAGCCGTCGGCGCGGTTGCGGATAAGCTCGGCAAGATCGGCTGCGATCTGCCCGACATCGGCGATGAATCCTCAAAGACGGATTTTGCGACAGCAGTTAAAAAACTGTTTGCGAAATTTGTAAATATGCTGAGCAATTTCCTGATTAATTTTGCGGTTGCCGGCGTTCTCAAAACGGTTATCCCCGACGCGAACACCGTCGAGAGACTTGAGAATTTCAATCTCGACAGCTATGAGGGCTTTCTGCCCGGCATGGAGACTTTTATCGACGAGCCGACCGCAAACGCGTTCTGGAGCCTCGGCTATTCCCGCAAATCCGTAATGCCCGCCAACTTCGGCGAAAAGTCCTATGCAAAGGGCGCATATCTTCCCTATATTTTCGGTAATCAAATGTATAAGGACGACGACCTTGTCGACGAGGAATTGAGAGTCCGCACCGTTGTTATGAACGACGGTTCCGGCAGAGGAAACGTTGCGTTCTGCGCGCTTGACGCGATGGGACTTTGCAATGCCGACGTCAGAAAGATCCGTATTGCTCTCGATGAGTTTGCAAAGGCGAACAACATTGTCAGTATCAACGTTTCCTGCACTCACATCCACACCGGCATTGATTCGCAGGGCGTTTGGACGGATCCCGCGGGCGACCTGTTCCATAATACAATCAGAAAGAACGAGCCCGTTAAGACCGGCGTCGATCCCGATTTTCTCGAAGCGGTCATCAACGGCTGCAAGGAGTCCGTCATTGAAGCGTTCAACGGCATGACGGGCGGCAGGCTCATGTATTCAAAGATAGATATTTCCGAATATCTCCGCGACCGCACAGCTCCCAAGAGCTATGACGAGAATCTCTACAAGCTTGCGTTTGTTCCGTTTGATTCCTCCGTTGCTCCTACGATAATCGCAACCTTCGGCTGCCATCCCGAATCCTCAAGCTACGACTGGAATAAGGGCGAGGGAACGAAGTATGACGAGAAGTTTTCCGCAGACTTTGTATGGTACATCGAAAAGCTTCTCAATTCACAGGGTTATAATTTCATTTATCTTCAGGGCAATGTCAGCACCACAACCTCGTCCAGAGGTCTTTCGGGTGACGGAATATCGGGTAATGCGCATTACTCCGCTATCCGTTACGGATATGAGATAGGTTACATTCTCCTCGGCATGGAGCTGGACGAAGCCGGCAGAATCGCGCTCAACGAAGCGGCGGGCGATAAGCTTGACGTTAAAAATCAATCCGGCCGCGACACCTATACAATTTGGTATGACGGTCTTCCCACAGTTACCGCTGAGGAGGTTAAGCCCGTGCTCAACGTTGCAAACCGCGCGTTTGTTGTTGAGATTTCAAACAATGCAATTGCAATTATCGGTAAAACATCCATTTCCGATAACTTCGTACTTCGTGACAGGCTCGGCAGAGTTTACACCGTTTCCGAGGTCGGCTACATGGAGATAGGCGATGTGCTTAAGGTTTACATGAGTCCCGGTGAGACATTTACGGAGCTTCTTAAGGGCGGCTACGGTGCCGACGGCTTTGAATTTAAGCCTTTGAGAGAAGAATTCGGCGAAAATGTCATTATAATGGATCTCATGAACGATGCCGCAGGTTATGTCGCAAATCCCAGGAACTTTGTTATGGCAGGAATCCAGTACAACCCCGAAACCGGTAAATACGAAGGTGACACATGGTGCCTCATCTCTTACGGAAAGAATGCCGCAAGCGATTTCATCGGCAATTTCCGTGAGCTTGTCAAAAGCAAAAGAGGATAAAAATTAACCTACGGGTGCGTCGCATTCGGCGCAGCCCCGAAGACAAACAGACAGACTGTATTTCACATTATATGCCTTGTGAAATACAGTCTTTTTTTGCATAAAAAAGATTGTTATTTTCAATCTGCGACGGTTTATTGATATTCCGTAAAAACCGCTCAAAAAAAGATATTTTAACAGACTATTTTAAACCGAGACGTTGATGTACGGCGTTCAGGACATGTTTTTTGTCTGCGCTCCACATCGGCGCTGCAAGTGTGCGCTTGCTGCCGTCACCCGTCAGGCGATGTACCGTCGCATTATCGGGAATAATGGGTACAAGAAGTGCAAGAATATCAAGATATTCATCAAGTGTAAGAGTCGAAATCTCGCCGCGCTTCCAGTTTTCATACAGGTCGGAATCGGTAAGCACATGAAGAAGCTGGAGCTTCACGCCGTTCACGCCGCAGTCGAGCATATAGCGGAGCGTGTTTTCCATGTCTTCGGGCGTTTCGTTCGGCAACCCGATTATCATGTGTGCAATGACGTAGATCCCGCAGGCCGTGAGCCGTCGGACGGCGTCGCGAAAGACTTCGTTGCCGTATCCGCGTCTGATAAATTCTGCGCTTTCGGGCTTTGACGTCTGAAATCCCAGCTCGACCCACACGGGCTTTATGCCGTTCAATTCCTTGAGCAATGCAACCGTTTCATTCGGCAGACAGTCGGGGCGGGTGGCTATCGAAAGCACATCAATATCATCTCTCTGCACGACGGGCAGAAACCTGCGCCGAAGCTCGTCGGTCGGCGCATAGGTGTTCGTGTAGCTTTGAAAATAGGCGATATATCCGCCGTTTTTGTTCTTCTTTTCAATACGTTTTTTCGCCCGTTGAAGCTGTGCGTCGATGTCGCTGCCGCCTTCGGCAAATTCACCGGAGCCGCCGCGCGAACAGAAAATACAGCCGCCCGTGCCGAGTGTGCCGTCACGGTTTGGGCATGTGAAGCCGCCGTCAAGTGCGAGCTTATAGAGTTTTTTACCGTATGTTTTGCGGCAGTATTCGTCAACAGTCAGCATAGTTACACTCCTGAGCAATCAAAATCGGGAGTGTATTCCGCTTCGGCGCTTGACAGCTCCTGAACAAAACCGTTGTCCCAACCGAGCAGATACAAATATCCTACTGCCTCGTCATATTCTTCGCGCGTGAGCCGACGGTTCAGAGATTCAATATCAAGCGCGGTTTCGGGCGGCGTGTATTGGCTCATAAGACTTATCATAATGTCGTCCCGTGCAAACATATCCGTCAATATATCAAGACAGCCGAGCGTATTTTCGATGAAACCGGGCAAAACAAGGTGACGGACGATAACGCCTCGTCTCATCATACCGTCATCGTCAAGAATAAATTTTCCCGTCTGGCGGAACATCTCCCCGATTGCGGACAACGCCGTCTGCGGATAGTCCGCCGCGTCGGAAAGCCGCCGCGCAAGCGTGCCGTCGGAATACTTGAAATCGGGCAGGTAGATGTCAACAAGCCCGTCGAGCAGCTTAAGCGTCTCCGCTTTTTCATAGCCGCTTGAATTCCATACGACGGGAATCGGCGGTTTTTCTTCTTTCAGTGCGGCGGCGATAATGTCGGTGTAGTGCGTGGGTGTGACAAGATCTATTGTGTCCGCCCCCTGCCACACAAGCTCGTCGATTATCTCACGCAGGCGCTTGACCGTTATCTCTTTACCGTCGCAATTGCGGCTTATTTTTATGTTTTGGCAGAATTTGCAGCGCAGATTGCAGCCGCTGAAAAAGATTGCACCCGCACCGCCCGTCGAGCAGATGCACGGCTCCTCCCAAAAATGAAGTCCCGCGCGTGCCGCTTTAAGCTTAGACCCGACGCCGCAAAAGCCCGTCGCCGTTTTTCTGTTGACTCCGCAGCCGCGCGGACATAAATTGCACCGATCCACACCGAATCCCCGTTTCATAACAGCTTGTGTAAATGCTGTCCGTAAACAGCTCTTATATAACGGAATCCCGCAGTGAGTTTGCGTTCCGTTTTGCGTCTGTTTAATGACGCAAGGCTATATTTTCCATTTGTCGATTGAGCCGAAAAGGTTGTCTTCGGTAACCTCGACCGTGCCGCCGACCGTGCGGGAATAGCAAAATTGACCGTTGCGGAAGCACAGCGGAATAAACGGAACGCTCTCGTTAAACGACCTTATAAACGCGTCAAGGCTTTCCGCTCCGGACATATATGAAAAATATCTTGAACGCACCGCCGCGTCCGCAGCTATTCCGTATGATACGCTGCCGCCATCATCGAAAAAACAGCTCAGATCCATATTCTTTGTCAGCTTGACTTCGCCGAGATAGAGGTCATAGTCGCCGTTTGCAAGCGCGGTTTCGTAGGCGTCCTTTTCAAGCTTTGACGTTTCAAGCGTGATGTTCACTTTCTTCAGATTTTCGGCGAGAAGTGACGCCGTGTTGCGCGTAAAGGAGCCTGTGTCGGTGTAGATAAGCTTCAGCGTAAGCGGATTGCCGTCTGCACCGTAGCCGAGCGTTTTCAGCAGTGCATTTGCCGCCGTTTCGTCGCTGTCGGACGCCGTGTATATCTGTTCCTTTGAGTTGATAATATTTGTCCACGCCGTGTTCAACGGAATTTCCGTTATGCGTGCGTGATTCATAAAAGCATTTTCAACAATGCGCTGTCTGTTGCACGCCATCGAAAGCGCTTTCCGCATGTCGGCGGTGTTGAGGGGAAATTCGGCAGAGTTCACCCCGATAAACACAAGGTCATTGAGGTAAACCTCGTTGACACTCGAATATGTACGTTTTGCGGAGCCTTCCGACAGATCGGTGAAAAAGCAGTCTATTTCGCCGATGTCCAAAAGGTGCATGAGAGACTCCGAAACCGTCACATTATACAGCCGAACCGTGCCGATTTTCGGAATTTCTCCGCCGTATTTCATGTTGCACACGAGGTTAGTGCGCAGCTCGCCTTTTTGATAGACGTATCTGCCCGCGCCGATCGGAAGCGATTCCTCCGTCTCGGCGGTGCCGTTTTTCACAATCGGGAAGGTGAGAATTGAAAGAACGTTCACATCCGCCCGCGTAAGCGTAAAGTTTAAATCAAAACGACCGTTTGAATCGCAGCTTTCAACATTTTTGAGCGATTGTGCATACACGGGCGACGGTTTTGCCTTCGCAAATGAATATAAAACATCCGCAGCCGTCAGTTCGGTGCCGTCGGAAAAGAAAATTCCTTCCGTAAGCGTCACCGAAACGGTTTTTCCCTGAACGGAGCTTGTTTTTGCGAGGTCGGCAACGGGCATAAATCCCGCGTCGGTTACATAGAGAGAGCGAAAAACGAGAGATGTCAGCGACGAGTTCAGCAGCGATTTCGTCACAAAGGGGTTGAGCGAATCGAGCGTGGTATACGGAACGGTGAGCACTCCCGCGGGAACGTTGCGTTCCGTTACCTCCGCCGCTTCGGATGTTGTCGTTTCGTCTGATCCGCGTTTTATTTTACATGACGAGAAAATAATCGCAAAAAATGCAAATGCTGTCGCCAAAGCCGCCAGTTTGAGAAAAAAGTTATTTGATCTCATAGCTTTCTATCGACACCGCCTTTCCGCTTTTGTTGTCAATTTCGATAACGGCACAGCACATCGAGCACGGTCCCGACGGATTTGTGAACCGCACCGGCAGTCCCGTCCGCAGTTTTTTTATGACACACTGCGCCTCAACACCTAACACGGATTGAATCGGACCCGTCATTCCCACATCGGTTATGTATGCCGTTCCTTTCGGAAGTATCTGTGCATCAGCCGTCGGAACATGCGTATGCGTGCCGATTAAGGCACTGATTCTGCCGTCGGCATAAAAGCCGAGCGCACGCTTTTCTCCCGTTGCTTCTGCGTGAAAATCCACAACGGAACAGGTCACGCCGTCCGCTTTCAGTTCGTCAAGCACCGCGTCGAGACAGTCGAACGGATCGGAAACCCGCATGTCCATAAACGACGCGCCGAGCAGGTTTATTACACCGAGCCGCAGTCCGCCGCGCGACAGCACCGTGTACCCGACACCGGGCGCCGATCGGTGTACATTTGCGGGACGTATCGCGGGCGTAAAGCTTCTGTCGAGAATTTCGTAAAATTCGGCGCGCCTGAACGTGTGATTACCGCCCGTTACGGCGTCTGCCCCGGCGGAGAGAATTATATCGCACGACGCGGGCGTGATGCCGTTGCCGAGAGCCGAATTTTCGCCGTTTACTATACAAAAGTCGATATTGTGTTTTTTCTTCATCTGCGGCATTGTCCGCATCAGAAAATCGCATCCGATCTCCGACACAACATCGCCGACAAACAGTACGCGCACCGCATTTGCCCCCGTTTCTGTTTTTCGGTTTGCCGCGCCGCAGTCTTTGCCGTGATGACAGAAAACCGAATATATGTCGATTTTACCACATCTTCGTCCGTCTTTCAACCCGCCGAGAGGAGAAAATCGAAGGGAGTCTGATTTCGGAAGAAGTGTTTCTTCCGAGAAAATCTCAGTTGCTGTGCTTGTGTGTTTCAATCCATTTCAACAGATACGGTCGATCATCGTTTGCCGGTGTTTCAAACCACTGTGAACACATTTTATAGCTTTTGCCGTATATGTTAAGAGGAGCGGCATAATATCTCACTTTTTCATAAGTGCTGTCAGCCGGTACGAGCAGAGGATAGTTCAGATGGAAAAACTGTTTTGAATATTCTGCGCTTTGCATAAAACCTATTTCGGCTTCGGTTGCACAATGATCGGTGAGCATTTGACGAAGAATTGTCCGTGCTATCATCCCTACAGCCATATCTTTATAGTTGTCGGAACGATTAATGTTTCGTTCATGCTGCAATTGCGGCTGAAAAATTCCGGTGTGCGATGGCGAAATATGCGGCTTCTCAAAAAACATATTGTACATTTGTCGGCTGCGCACAAACAGTTCCGTTGTATCGGATATCTGTCCGCTTACTTCGGTGAGCGGCTGCAAGACCTCTGTATTGAAGTTTTCGTTTGCAATTAAATGAATGTTGTATTCCAGTCCGTTTTTTCGGAGAATTTCTCCGGCTTCCGCAAGGCATGGAATAAGCGCCCTCGTTTCGGCGGGATTTATTTTTGGAGAAGCAAAAAAAACTTCCGCTGTTACTAAATCAAAGCATCCGTAAAGGCACATTGCCGTTCTGATACATTTTTTTATAACGCGCATTACAGTGTCGTCGTGGCTTCCGTAGTTTAATCCGTTTTCATGAAAAGCTACGTCGATCGCATAGGCTGTTATCTGCCAATTTTCATCAAAATGCATTCCGATGACATCACATTCTCCCTGCCGAATAAGCTGTGATAATGAACGATTCTTTTTATATATTCCGTATCCGTATTTTTTTTCAAAGAAGCTTTCTGTTTCGTTCATTATTACCTGCAGTTCATCTTCATGATTGATTTTCCATAGCGGTGACACTGTCCAATTTGTCTGTACAATTTGACATGATTTTATATGTCGCAGCCATGAATAAAACATTGATTCAGCCATTTCAATTTTCATTTTTTCACCCCTGAATGTTTTTTATTATTAAAAATGTAATAAGTACCGTAATTGCAAAAAACACGGCTGAAAAACAACCGCCCGTGCCTATTTCGGAATAACCGGACATGTTTTGCTTTTCGTCTTGCCCTGATTCCTTGTCAGACAAACGGGCATCGAACTGTGTTTTTTCTTCGTCAATACGGTTGCGCGCAATTTCAATTCCTATATCCGTCGGGTCTATTCGTCGGTTTCCGTTAAAGTCTGTTATATTTATCACCACCGATTTGTGTATAAGAACATTATATAACATCGGTTGTCCAAAAAAAAGGACTTTGCTTATATATAGTACTTTATTTTGAAACATAATTCAATGCAAAGCTTGTATGTTTTATTCCGATGATCGATAATCCGCGTGTGATCGGCGCATACTAACGGCGGAGGGATTGTGTTGCGTAACGGAATTAAACCGAAAAAAAGCAAAAAGAGTGCAAACAGGGGAGGACGGCATGACGGAGTATGCCGCATTGTACTGCTGCGTGTTTTCTCAAAAACTCTCGGTGCGGCTGCCGCCGTCATGCTGCTGCCGTGTTTTCTTTGCATTGAGTATTCGGCGGCGGAAATATTCGCCGTCATAATACCTCTGTCATTTGTAAAATCAAGTCCCGCAGCGGCACGGTGTATCGCCGCTGTCTTTGCCGCAGTCGGACTGTTTTTTGCCGTTGCCGGATTCTCCGCGAAATTTGCGTCGGAGTGCGAGAGCATGTATGTACCCGGCGTGAGCCTTGCCGCTCCGAAAAATATGCTTACGCTGAAAAACGGCATTCGTTACTGCGCTTTCCGTGTGATTTTTGCGGTGCGCAGAGCGTGTGACTCGGTTCGTTTTTTTTCGCCTGCCGCCGTTGCGGCGGTTCTGCTTGCAGCCGGTCTTTACTACGGTATGGACACATATGCCGCAATCGCCGCCGTATGCGCGTTCTTTGCTGTTTTTGCGGTCGGCACAGTCTTTTTCGCCTGCAGCGGGGAAGGCAGGCGGCGCGGAACCGCCGTGTTGTATGCAAGCCGTTTGGCATCTCCCCTGACAGCTGCAAGGGCAGCGGCTGCACAGCGCGGCGACGCCGCACGCGCCGTAAAAAGAGAGCTTCGGCTGCTGCCGTTCCGTTTGCTGTCGCTGCTGCCCGCAGTGCGGCTGTTTGCCGATGCAAAAATGCGAAAAAAACGCGGTGCGGACGCAATCAAAAGTCTTTATAAAGAATAAAACCCTATGGCGGGTTTTTTTGTATTGTCGAATTTGCGTTAATACGGCTCACGGAATTTGCCGAAAAAGTTTTTATGCATTACCGTAGGCTGACGGGACTTGAACCCGTGTCGGTTTTGACCGGTCGGATTTAGCTCATGCCGCGTTAAAACCCTTGCAAATACGTCAAG
>OMRJ01000163.1 GCA_900313475.1 uncultured Eubacteriales bacterium
TCTTTATGTCGATACTGCCGCCGTTTCCGCGTACCTCATCCATCATATTCAGTGCAATTACGGTGGGAATGTGCAGTTCAAGCAGCTGTAATGACAGATAGAGATTTCTCTCAATATTTGTCGCATCGACAATATTTATTATGCCGTCAGGCTTTTCGTTGAGAACAAAGTCACGTGTTACTATTTCCTCCGTTGTATATGGACGGATTGAATAGATTCCCGGCAGGTCGACAACGCTCAAATCTTTTTTGCCCTTTATTAAGCCGACCTTCTGATCGACAGTTACTCCGGGAAAATTTCCGACATGCTGATTGGAGCCTGTGAGAGCATTAAAAAGCGTTGTTTTTCCGCAGTTTTGATTTCCGACAAGTGCATATATCATATATTGGTTTGTTCCTCGTCAATTTCTATTTTTTCCGCATCATCTCTTCGCACGGTAAGCTCATATCCTCTTATGAGCAGTTGAATGGGATCTCCCATCGGCGCAACTTTTTGAACCTTGACTTTTGTTTTCGGAATAAGTCCCATGTCAAGAAACCGGAGCCGCAGTGCGCCCTCTCCGCCGACGGTTTTTATTACCGCAGTCTTGCCGACAGCCAACTGTGCAAGTGTCATTGGTTTAATTTCTCCTTTTTTTGTAAGTTTTATCTGCCTTTAATTTTAACACGGCAGGCTCATTTTGTAAATGTTTTCCTGCTCTATTTCAACAAATATGTTTTGATAAACCGAATAATTCAAAAAAAAAAACTGCGGAGACAAATGTTTCCGCAGCGAAGTTGATGAGTTAAAGATAATTTTTTTCAAAAAGCTGAGTGAGAATACGCATTTGACGTATTTCCGCCATGCGGCTCGGTGTAAACTCCGCTTTGTTTTTTGAACGGCTGTCAATATTTATGTTAAGACCCTCAAGCGAGAGATAGTATTTGGCGTTAACAGGGTAACACTGACACTCCGCAACGGAGAAAAATCCGATGAAGTTTTGAAGCAGCTCGGCTTTTTCCGTCTCGGTTTTATATATGCCGTAAAGCTTTGCGTAAATTTCCGGGTGAAAATTTGCCATTACTCCCGAAAATCCCGCACATCCGAGTTTAAGAGATTCAAGAAGTGTCGCGGAATTGGCATTAAAAATTTTAAGATCGGAGCCTTTGACGGCATCAAGCTTTTCTTTTAACTGACTGAGGTCGCAGCATGTGTCTTTCAAAAACCGGTATCTGCCGGTTTCAGCCATTTTTTTGAGAACGTAAGGTGTGAGAAGACGTTTATACGGATACGGGCATTCATAGACGCCTAACGATATTTCGGGGAGGGCATCTGCGGCGTACTCCATGTTCTTGAGCAGAACATCGTCGCTGTCATCGGGTGACGCAAATCTGTTTGAAATAAAAACGTATGCGTCAATGCCTGTGTCCGTAAAGGCTTTTGCTTCGTAAATTTGCCTGTCAAGGTCATTTGCAACATTCCCTGATGCAACGAGTGCCGTGTTTGCGGGTTTGTGTGCCATAATAAATTTTAACAGTTCAAGCCTTTCTTCAAAACTTAAAAAGAATATTTCGCTTGACTGGCAGATTGCAAAAATTCCGTTGACATTTCTCTCGGCATACCATGCGAGAAGCTGCTCTACGGCGTTGTAGTCTACTTTATTGTCTGTTGTATACGGTGTTATCATCGTGGGATAAATGCCGCCGGGAATATCTTTGAGCATATTGAGTATCCTTTCAAAAATTAAAAATAATTTGTCGGAATTTATTATACATTAAGCGGTAAAAAAGTCAATGTTATCATACTAAAACGAAAAGCCGTTTTGCTGTCTTATAATGTCGCATATGCGTCTTACGTTGAGTGCTGTTGCATTTACGCTTTCGATTTTTGCCTTTGCTTTATCATTACCGTTTACGGCATCGGCAAACGCAGAAGCCTCCGCTCCCATGATTTCATCTCTTGATATTTCATACGGAACAATATTCTGTCTGCCGTTTTCGGATACTCTGTCAATACCCGTCAGCTGCGATACGGCATTAAGGGAAATGTTTCCTTTATCGCCGATTATTTCGGACGGAGAATAGCTTTGTCCGACCTTTGAATAGACGAGATTTACAGTCATATCACCGTATGAAAGAACAGCAGTCCCCTCGGCATCGGCACCGCTGTCAAGAAATGTTGCGTGCGACATTATCTTGTCGGGCATGCCGAAAAGCCCCGCGGCAAGAAAAACGTTGTAAACACCGATATCGGCGAGACATCCCGTGTGAAATTCGGGATTGAAAATGTTCGGATTTTCTCCGCGCAGATATGCAGGGTATTTCGATGAGAGCTGGCAGTAGATAAGGTTGACGGTACGGATTCTTCCTATTTCGGAAATATCTTTTTTGAGAATGTCAAATGCGGGAACAAACATCGACATTATCGCTTCTGTATATATTACGCCGTGCTTCTTTGCCAGAGATATAATCTCTGACATTTCCTGTTCCGTGTCCGTCGCAGGTTTCTCGCAGATCACATTTTTGCCGTTTTCTATGCACAGCTTGCTTTGACTGTAATGAAGACTGTTCGGACTTGCGATATACACGCCCTTG
Organism: uncultured Eubacteriales bacterium; assembly: GCA_900313475.1. Classification (GTDB taxonomy): domain Bacteria; phylum Bacillota; class Clostridia; order Oscillospirales; family Acutalibacteraceae; genus RUG806. The sequence continues at coordinate 2,574 of OMRJ01000163.1, forward strand.
ATTTCGGCGTCTCTTACAAGTTCTGCCGGTGAGGCATACACTTTTTCGGCTCCGAATCTGCTTGCGAGTGCGCGCCCCTTCTCCGCACTTCTCGAACACACGGCTTCAAGTGTTATTTTGCCTGTCGAGATGGCTGCGGACAGAAATTTTTCGGTTATCCATGAGGTTCCGATGACCGCAATTTTCATGTTACCAACTCCGTTTTCATATTTTCAAAACGATATTAGCACATTTTTATGAAAAAAAACAGTTTTTTTATAGACAATTTGAAAAAGAAAATGTATAATTAAAAAGTCAAATATATGAGGTGGTATAAATGAGTTCCGTTAGACCGTATAAGGACAGTGACCGTGAGCGCGTTCAACAGATTTGTCTCGATAATGCCGGGTGCGCGAATGCTTCCGCGGAAACGAAGCAGTACACTTTAATTATGTATTGCAACTATTATATCGAACAGGAGCCGCAGAATTGCTTTGTTGCGGTGAATGATGCCGATGAGGCGGTGGGATATTTACTTTACAGTGAAAATTATGACAGCTATGAGCGTGTCTTTTCGGAAATTTATCTTCCGCAGGCGGCAGCCGTCAGCGCAAAAAGGTATGTAGACGCAAAAATGGACATGCTGACACACTCGATGTTCCGTGATTCGTATAAATGCCATTTCCATATTGACGTTGATGAAAATTACCAGAATGCAGGGCTTGGTACGCAGCTTTTGAAGGCAATGAAAACACGCTTGAGAAAACGCCGGATAGAGCGTGTTATGCTTGTCTGCGATGAAAAAAACGACCGAGTTATTGAGTTTTATAAAAAAAACGGCTTTGCTCCGCTTATAGAGACAAAATTCGGACTTGCAATGGGGCTTGACCTTAATTCGGAGGCGCTGTGAAATGCCTGATGAGCACGAATTTGATAAAGTTACCGCATTGATAAAAGAATGCGGAGAACTGATGCTTTCCGCACACGCCGTTGAAAAAGAGAGCGGTGCAATTGAAATAAAAGCCGGAACGGCAAATTTCGTGACTAAGTATGATAAAATCATACAAAATAAGCTGATAAGCGGTATATTGCAAATTTTTCCCGAAGCACTGTTTCTCGCGGAGGAAAAAGAAAACTCCGCCGCGCTTGCCGATTCGCCTTTGCTTTTTATAATCGATCCGATAGACGGGACAACAAACTTTATTCATGATATGAAATGTTCCGTTATTTCGGTGGGAGTCTATAAAAAAGGCAATCCTTTTTTCGGTATTGTATACAATCCGTATTTTGACGAAATGTTTACCGCAGAAGCCGGCAGAGGGGCGTATTTGAACGGTGAAAGAATATCCGTCTCTTTGCGAAGTTTCCCCGAAGCACTTGTTTCGTTCGGTACGGCGCCTTATTACAGGGACACATATGCGGACGGTGTTTTTTCAATCGCAAAAAAAGTATTTATGAAATGCGCGGATCTGCGCCGAAGCGGCTCTGCGGCATATGACATATGCAGTGTCGCGTGCGGACGCACGGACGCATATTTTGAAATGCTTCTTTCGCCGTGGGATTTTGCGGCGGGAAGAATTATTCTGGCGGAAGCAGGCGGAAAATGCACAGATTTTGACGGTAAAACACTTAAATGCAGTGAGCCGTCGTCATTTCTGTGTTCAAATTCGCTGATTCATACACATCTTATATCAACAATTAAGGAGTAAGAAAAATGGCAGACAGTATTCTTGACCGTTTCAAAGAAGCCGACGAAGTCGAAGCCTCCGTCGACACAGGAAAAAAAGTTAAAATAGGCATTATCGGCACCGGATGGATTGCCGAAGCCCATGTTAAAAACTATCTTCGCTGTCCCGATGTTGAGATTGTTGCCGCAGCCGACCTTGTTCCCGGCAAAGCCGAGAAATTCTGCAAGGATAACGGAATTGACGGAATACGTCTCTATCCCGATCATAAGTCGATGATTGATGCGGAGGAGCTTGACGCAGTAAGCGTATGCACATACAACAGAACCCATGCGGAGTGCTCGATCTACGCTCTCGAACACGGTGTGAACGTCCTTCTTGAGAAGCCTATGTGCGTAACCCTTGACGAAGCCGTTGAAATAATCAAGGCGGAAAAAAAGAGCGGAAAAATCCTGTCCATCGGCTTCCAGCCGCGTTTTGACGAGAATATGAAAATGCTCAAAGCGGTTGTGGAATCGGGCGAGCTCGGGCAGATCTATTACATTCAGACAGGCGGCGGCAGAAGACGCGGAATTCCCACACCATACGGCACAAGCTTTATTGAAGATAAAACTGCGGGACTCGGTGCGCTTGCCGATATCGGCTGTTATTCTCTTGATATGGTTCTCAATGCTATCGGTTATCCCAAGCCGCTCACCGTTTCGGGATACACCTCCGCATTCTTCGGAAAAGACCCCGGTTATTATCCCACTCATCCCGAATATGCAAAGGTTTTCGGTGTTGATGACTTCGCGGCAGCTTTTATCCGCCTTGAAGGCGGCATTGTTCTCGATTTCAGAATTTCATGGGCAATGAACATGGACACAGCCGGCGATACTCTTATTCTCGGCACAAAGGCGGGGCTTCGCATTCCCTCAACAGAGTGCTGGAACGGAAGCATCGGCGGTCCGCTTAAAATATACAAGACTCTTGCGGGAAGCGAGGTTGAAACCGAAATTCCCAAGAGAACCAATAAGGAAGACAATTTCTATAACAAGATCAGACTGTTTGTCGACGCTGTTAAATACGGTAAACCCGCTCCCGTACCGTCAAGCCAGATTCTCTACAATCAGGCAATTATTGACGGTATTGCACGGTCCGCAAAGGCAGGTAAGGAAATCGTTCTCGATATTCCCGAAGTATAATCAAAATGAGAAAAGAGTTCCTTGAACTCGGTCAGATAGTAGGTACGCACGGGGTTCGGGGCGAAATGCGCCTGAACCCCCGCTGTGACTCTGCCGAGTTTGCGAAAAAATTCAAGACCGTCTATTTTGACGAAAGAGGAAATGTACCCGTTAAAGTCATTTCATGCCGCCCGCACGGAAATGCGGCGCTTATAAAGCTTGAAGGAACCGACACCATCGAGCAGGCACAAGCCTTGCGTAACCGTGTTATTTATATTAAGCGAAGCGATGTCAATCTGCCCGACGGACAGTGGTTCATTGCCGAGCTTATAGGCTGCACGGTTTTTGATGCAGACAACACTTCGACTGTGTACGGAAAGCTTTCCGATGTTATGCAGACGGGAGCCAACGATGTGTGGGCTGTTACGGATGACAGAGGGCGCGAGTATTTGCTGCCTGCCATTAAAAATGTTATAATCAAGACGGATGTCGAAAATGATGCTGTTTTTGTCCGTCCCCTGAAAGGAATTTTTGACGATGCGGATTGACATTATGACATTATTTCCCGATATGTGTCGGGCGGTTTATTCCGAAAGCATCGTCGGCAGAGCTGTTTCAAATGGCATCCTCGAAATCAATGCAGTGAACATCAGAGATTTTTCGACGGATAAACACAACCGTGTCGACGACACGCCCTACGGCGGCGGCATGGGTATGCTCATGCAGGCACAGCCGATTTTTGACTGCTGCAAGCATATTGAGTCGACAATGAGTACAAAACCTCATGTTATATACATGTCTCCTCAAGGAGCGGTGCTTAATCAGCAGCGTGTAAAAGAACTGTCAAAGCTTGAAAACATAGTCATTCTTTGCGGTCATTATGAGGGTGTCGACGAACGCGTTTTGGAGGAAATTGTTGACGAAGAAATTTCTGTCGGCGATTATGTTTTGACAGGAGGAGAATTGCCCGCGCTTGTGCTGACCGACTGTATCGCCAGAATGGTTGACGGAGTTCTTCCGAATGAAGAAGCGTATTCAAGCGAGAGTCATTATAATGTTTTGCTTGAACATCCGCAGTATACGAAGCCGTATGAATGGAACGGAAAGAATGTGCCGGAGGTGCTTATTTCGGGGCATCATGCAAATATCGACGAATGGAAAAGGATGCAGTCACTTAAACGTACGTTTGAAAGACGGCCGGAGCTTTTAGAACGTGCGGAGCTGTCAAAAAAAGACATGCTTTTTCTTCAGAAACTGAGATCTGAGACAAAAAAAACTGATTAAATGCAAAAAAATCCTTTTGTTCTATTGTTAATCTGCACAAATCGACTTCTCTGATTTCGGCACTATTTAGATTTTCACACGAATTATTTTTGTATTGTTTTATTTTGATTGACGAGATTGATGTTTGTGATATAATATATCGAGTAAACAATTTTCCGGAAGGAGATTCTTATAGTATGGTAGTAAGGGATATCACAGTTCAGAACCAGGTTGGACTTCATGCCCGTCCCGCAACATTTTTCATTCAAAAGGCAAATGAGTTCAAATCCTCGATCTGGGTTGAAAAGGATGAGCGCAGAGCGAACGCAAAGAGTCTTCTCGGTGTTCTTTCTCTCGGAGTCACAGGCGGAACCGATATCAGAATTATTGCCGACGGCTTGGACGAAAACGAAGCTGTCGATGCTCTTTCAAAGCTTGTTATTTCCGGTTTTGCCGAATAAGTTAAATCGGTTTGGAA
>OMRJ01000321.1 GCA_900313475.1 uncultured Eubacteriales bacterium
ATATTTTTTATTTATTTAAACACTTAATATTGAGTGTGTTTAACTCATTTCATGCCCGGAAAACCGCCGGGAGGCATCATGCGACGCATTTTTTTGTTCGGCTTGCCTTTATTTCCGCCGAACTGCTTGAACATCTTCTGCATCTGTTTATACTGGCTCAAAAGACGGTTCACATCCTCCACCTGCATTCCGCAGCCGGCGGCTATACGGCGCTTGCGCGAGGGATTTATAATGTCGGGCTTTTCGCGTTCCTTCGGCGTCATCGAAAGAATTATCGCCCTTGTTTTGTCAAGCTGACGGTCATCAATGTCAACATCCTTGATTTTTTTACCAAGCCCCGGTATCATCGAAAGAATGTCTTTCATCGAGCCGAGCTTTTTCATTTCTTCCATCTGATAGAGCAAATCGTTCAAATCAAATCTGTTTTGACGAAGCTTTTTTTCAAGCTCCTCCGCTTTTTTCTCATCGAGCGTGTTTTCCGCTTTTTCGATAAGCGAGAGTACGTCGCCCATACCGAGAATACGCGAAGCCATTCTGTCGGGGTGGAACACATCGAGGTCGTCAAGCTTTTCGCCGATACCGACGAACTTTATCGGCTTTCCGGTGACGGCGCGCGCCGAAAGAGCCGCTCCGCCTCTGGTGTCGCCGTCAAGCTTTGTGAGCACAAGACCGTCGATGCCGAGCGCATCGTTGAACGAAGACGCAACGTTTACGGCATCCTGACCGGTCATCGAGTCGACGACGAGAAGTATCTCGTGCGGTTTTACCGCCGCTTTTATGTCTTTAAGCTCCTGCATAAGCTGCTCGTCTATATGCAGACGGCCTGCCGTGTCAAGAAAAACGTAATCGTACCCCTTGTCTTTTGCAAGCTTGACAGCCTCCGAGGCAATGGTTACGGGGTTTGCGGTGCCCATTTCAAAAACGGGAACGCCTGCCTGCCCGCCTATGACCTGAAGCTGCTTGATTGCCGCGGGACGGTAAATGTCGCACGCAACAAGAAGCGGACGGTGCCCCTTGCCCTTGAGCATCTTGCATATCTTTGCGGAGTGTGTTGTTTTACCGGAGCCTTGAAGTCCGCACATCATAACGACCGTAGGCGGACGGGATGCTTCGGTAAGCCGCGCCTGCGTGCCGCCCATAAGAGCGGTAAGCTCCTCGTTGACAATCTTTATGACCATCTGCGCGGGTGTGAGGCTTTCCATTACCTTTTCGCCTATCGCCTTTTCGGTGACACGCGCAGTGAAATCTTTGGCGACCTTGTAGCTTACGTCAGCCTCAAGAAGCGCAAGCCTTACCTCGCGCATGGCTTCCTTAACGTCGCTTTCGTTAAGCGTGCCCTTGCTTTTCAGCTTCTTAAAGGCGGCGTCCAGCTTATCGGAAAGGCCTTCAAATGCCATAGTGTCAGCTCCTTTCCTTTTATTCCGAAAGTGAAACAGCTATTGATTTAATTCTCACCGTGAGGTCGCTTATCTCGCGCGAAAGTCCCGTCCTGCGGTTTTCGGCACTTATCTTGTTTGCGCACTCGGTGATTTCCTCAAGCCCTTTTTTAACCTCTTTGAAGCGCTCGACAAGTCCCAGGCGGTGCTCCATGTCACAGAGCTGACATTCGGCTCGTTTAATTGCGTCGCGCACGCCCTGACGGGTAATGCCGACGTTTACCGCAATTTCGGCAAGCGAAAGATCTTCATTATAGTAGCAATCGAGAAACTCACGCTGCTTGGGCGTGAGCATATCGCCGTAGAAATCAAGCAAAATTGCGATCTCAAGATCTTTAGCCACGTTGAACTCTCCTTTACAAGGTGTGTAAAGTTCCTTTCTTTACAGTCGGTATAATAGCATATAAACACGGCTTTGTCAAGCAAAAAAAATCAGTTACCCGCCGTATTCAGCCAAGGTCTTTACTGCCGTTCGGAATAAACCGCCTGCAAAACCGAGCGGTTGACATATTTCGATGTTACATGTTATAATATGACAATTTACTGTTTGGGACATACATTTCAAATTGACGCTTTGAATTGTTCAGTCCTTCCCATTTTATGGTG
>OMRJ01000019.1 GCA_900313475.1 uncultured Eubacteriales bacterium
GTTATTATGATATTCGGTGAATTTCTTTTTTACCGCGAAACCATCGACGTTTTTTTTCCGAAAGCGACATCGCACAACACATACTGTGTGCGTAAGGCCTCGGGCGAGACAAAGCGACGCATCGTTATCTGCGGACACTCCGATTCGTCCATCGAGTGGCGTTTTACGCACCTCGGCGGCAGAGTGATGCTCTACACCGCGTTTGTTTATCCCGTGATCGGACTTGCGTATACGATATTTATTTCCGTTTTCACATCCGCAAAGGGCGAAATTCAGCCCGCGCTCTATTGGATAGCACTTGCTTTTGTGCCCGGTTATGTCGGTCTTATGATCTTTATGAATTACAAGGTCAGGGTAGACGGCGCAAACGACAATCTCACCGGCTGCATGACCGGCGCCGCGGTACTCAAATTCCTCGGTGACAGCAACATAAGATTTGAAAACACGGAGGTCATTGCGATGTTCTCCGGCGGTGAAGAAGCCGGACTGCGCGGCGCAAAGGCAATGGCAAAGCAGCATCCCGAATTTAAGGATCCCGATGTCGAAACGGTCGTTTTCGCATTTGATACGCTTAAAGACTACGACGACATGGCAATATACAACAAAGATATGTCCGGTCTTACGCCTCACGACAAACGGGCGTGTGCGCTGCTCAAGGAGGCGGGCAAGCTTTCCGATGTAGATCTGCCGTATGCCGTGCTGTTCTGCGGTGCCTCCGATGCCGCGGCGGTTTCTCAGGCGGGCATTCCGTCCGCATGCTTTGCGGCAATGAACCCCGGTCCGCCCCGTTACTATCACACACGCGATGACAAAGCGGATATATTAGAGCTTAAAACCATTGAAAAGGGCATTGAAATCGCTCTGAACAGCGTTTTCATATTTGACGAAAAAGGCCTTTGCGAAAAGTACGACAATGAAAATGAGCCTGTTCGCGAAACAGTCGGATTCGGCCTTTAATAAATCCGCCGTTAATTTAAGGAAATGTAAAAAAGCGATGACCGTCTGAAACGGTAAAGATCAACGCTTTTGCATGAAAGGGAGCTGTAAAAAAACCGGTTTTTTACAGCTCCCTTTTTTTTGAAAAAACGGAAGATCACGGCAAAATCCGTTACGTTTGGTTATTCTCCCGTTAATTTATATGCCGCCGCTCATTTTATTTCTGTTCGCCCCAAATGCGAAACGCGGCTTTGTACTGCTCCCTCATGCTGTCGGAGTCGGACAAAAACGCGACTGCGTTCATAACAGCCAGCGCGCCGACGGAGACTGCGGCGGCACGGTTAACGGTGTGCTTTTTGCCGTGCGGCAGCGCACAGGAAACGGCTGCGGCGGTGCTTATGAGAAGCGGCATTGAGCCTTTCATCAGCTCGCCCTTTTCGGTAAGGCACGAAAACAGCGAAACCGCACCGGATAAAGCGGACATTGCCGAGGCAGCCGTGATCAACGGCTCTTTGTGCGCCGCGCGACCCGCGATATTCAGCACGCTACCGACCGCCGCGGCGGCGCGGGCACTGTATTTTGCCGCGGAAAACGAAGTAAATGTGCGCTTTTCCTTCGGGTACGGCTGATAGCTTGACGGATAAGGTATATCGCCGAGCTGCGGGAGTGCGGGAGTGTCTTCAAAAACCTCGGCGCCGCACAGCGGGCAGCATGATATGTTGTCCGCAACATCAATATTACATTCTCTGCATCTCATTTGTTTGTTCCTCCTTAGGCTTGCTCGGTGCTGTCGACGCGGACGCGTATTCCGTGCGACGACAGCAGTCGGAAGAAGAATTTTTCGCGCTCCGTGTTCGTGTTGGCGCTCGTAAAGGTCAGATTGAAAATCCCGTTGAGCGAAACGGCAGCACAGCCGAAGTGCAGAAACGGCGTTTTGTTAAGACAGCAATCCGCCTCAAGCACCAGCGGCGCAATCTCGGGCGGGAATTTTATCTCTCCGAGATTGGAAAGAATCGTGGTATAGGAATACTGCATATCCAGATAGCTTTGTTTCATCACAGCCTTTTTTACCGGATACGGCACAGCCGATGTTATCGGATTGCGCTCGGCTGCAACATTGGTGCTTACGGCGGCACGAAGCTTTTCGGGGGTCGCGCCGGCGGCAGCCGTGCCGCGTACGGAATCGGCGATATCTTCAAATGTAACGTCCGTTCTGCCCTGCGGATTGAATGTTACATCCGTCATAAATACAAAGTTTCTCACCGAGTCGGACGGAAAACGCCGCCTTAAATCGACCGGAACCGATATTTTTATCGGGAGACTGACCGTTTCGGGTGAGCATTTTATAAACATGAGTATCATCGCGACACAAAGGTACTCCGTTATCGTAAGTCCGTATTTTTTTCCTGCAGCCTTTACGTCCTCGACCGGGAAACGCCCGAACACGAATCGCGTATAATCTTTTATCTGGTCGTTTTCGCCTATGTATACAGGCGGCTCTTTCGGCTTCTCCGCTTTTTTGACCGGCTCGGCATACCGGGCGTTGCTGTCCTCAACCTCGTCGGCGGTCGGCTCGTCGGCGGTGTTTTTAATATCGCCGTATGAGCTGACTTTAACGCCTTTGAGTTCAAAATAAGTCGTGATGAGAGTGCGCACAAAGGCTGTTGAGCCTGCGCCGTCGGCAAGTCCGTGGAACATCTCGATCGAAAGGCGATTTTTGTATACGCTGAATCTGCTGCACGGTGTGTTTTCGCCGTTGTGAATGATATACCGTCCGGGACGGCACAGCTCCTCATGCACTTCGGGCACTTCGGAGGTGTGTTCAAGATAGGGCCAGAACGCGCCGCTTCGCAGCACCGTGCTCATCGTCGGGAAACGCTTCATCGTCTTTTCAAGCGCTGCCTGCATGACGGGAATGTCGATTTCATCGCGCAGCAAAACCGAATTTCGGTATGTGCGCGAAAAATTCTTATCTTGCGCAAAACAGTACATATTAGCGGCATTGTCAACCTTGTACCATTTGCGCACGGCGGGAAGAACGCCGCTTGCCTTCTGTTTCATCGAATAAAACCTCACATGGATTATTTTCGGGCGGCGCAAAAAAAGATCGCACACACCCTGCTGCGACAATTTTATCACATCCGTCTTTAAAAAATATCAGAAAAAGAAAAAAAAGCGTTTTTTGTGCAAGTTGACAAAATAATCAATGTTCAATTCGTCATTTCGACCGATAAAAGTTGTTGATTTATTTGCGTCTTCTTAGTATAATTATTATGAAGTATACTCATCGGAGGTAAAAAGATGACATCCCGCAAAACAAAAATAACGGCACTCCTTCTCTGTCTTGTAATGTGCTTCGCGTCGTTCTCACCCGCGGCGTCGGCACTTTCGTGCGACGGTGAAACCGTAACGGTTCCCACCGTTGAAAACGGAGAATCAATATTCAGCGGACTTACAGAGGTAAAGTCGGCGGCGGATCTTAAAGCGAACACGGCAAAGGTTTTTTACAACTCTCTCAACAGAATAGCGGAGGGGCTTGTAAAAATGATCTCGGCAATGATTCCCGCTCCGAAGTCATGGATCAACAAATCGGAATATGACGATTCCGCGATTCTCAAGGGCAGAGAAACTTATGCGACAGAAGCAAAAGAGGGCAACGTATGGAGTCTCGGCTATGCAAGCCGCACCCTTATCCCCGCAGATTTCGAGGCAGGCAAATACTATCTCGGACGCGACCTCACAAACAGACCGGCACAGGGAGTTTATGATGACATGCGCATCCGCATAGCCGCAATCGACGACGGTTCGGGTGAAGGCATTACACTCATCGGCGCCATTGACGCTCTCGGCGTAAACTCCACGGACGTGCAGGCGATAAGAACGGGCATACTTAAAGCGTTTGAGGGCACCGGCGTTAAGATATCCGGCATCAATATCATGTCCACACACTCCCACAGCGCACTTGACACACAGGGCGTCAGCACAGAATTTTTCTACAAGCTCTTCACTGCGGCTTACGTAAACCTTTTCAATGTACAGAAACAGGATAAGCTTAAAAACGCGGAAGCTTTCAAGCAGAATTTTATTGAGCAGTCGGTGATTGCGGCAACGGAAGCAATCAACGCAATGGAGCCGGGCAGACTTTATTTCAGCGAAGTCGACGTTTCAAAATATGTAAGAGACAAGAGAGGTCTTATCGCAAAGGAAGACATCCCCAAGGTCGCGAGCATGAAGTTCATACCCGCATCCGGCGGCGCCTCCACATATCTTACCGACTTCTCGTGCCATCCTACGTCATTCTCGGCAGGCAACGGTCTTGTTTCCTCCGACTACATCTATTTCCTCGACAAATATATCGCGGAGCACGACAACGGCGCACACCTTGTCTTCTTCCAAGGTGCGCTCGGTCAGCTTTCGAGAGACGGTCTTGAAATAAACACCGAGGGCATGAGCGAATGGGACGCAAAGGGAGCCTCATCCAAGGCATACGGCGAGGCATTCGGCGAGCTTATTCTCGCATCCGACTATTCGGAGGAGCTTCAGCCCATTCTCAACGAGAAACACGCCACAATATGGCTCTATCCCACAAACAGCATTCTTCTTCTCGCGTGCAAAATAAATCTTGTAAATCAGCAGGTGTGCCGTGACGGACTTAAAAAGTGCATTCCCAGCGAAACGGGATATGTCGAATTCGGCCGCAGAGTAGGCTTCGCAATGTTCCCCGGCGAATTTTACCCCGAAACCTTCTGGGGACACGAGATAATCGGCGACACGACATGGGACGGCACCGAATGGCCGTACGAATCTCTCCACAACGCGATAGAAGGCGTTGACATCTACTGCGTAAGTCTTGCAAACGATGCAACGGGATATGTTCTTACCGACGACAACTTTGCATTTTTGGGACACATCATCGGCGACGGCATTGCCGACGAAACGCTCTCGGCAGGCAAGCATCAGGGTTCATATCAGATAGGCGAATTTTATAAGCTTATCGAGAATCTCTTCAAATAAAACCGAAAAGCCGCAGCGACGTTCAAATTGTCTTCTCGTCTGCGTTTGACTTTTACCGAATACCAAAGACCGCAATCTCACCAAAACAGGACTGCGGTCTTTGTTTATTATATATATATTATTACGCGCGCAAAGTTTTATCTTGCAAAAAGTCCGTCTCTCTGTTATACTGTTTTTGTATGTAAAAAGACGTCTGAGCTATCCGCCGCGGAAGCGGTATCACGGCGTATACAACGGCGCAAATCAAAAGGAGAAACCGAAAAATGAAAAAAATAGTAAGAACTTCCGTTTCCATTCTGCTCGCTGCGGGAATGATATATTCCCTCTCGTCATGCACGCTGTTTTCATCCATACGCAAGCGTGTCGAGGAGGCAAACAACACAACGCTTGCGGCTACGCCCGAAGAAAACGAAGTTGTGAACCGCTTCAACAGCCTCTTAAAAAATTCAGCGGAAAGAGCCGAAAAAATAAACGAAAAAACGGAATATAAATTCAACGGAATGAAAATCACAAAAGCGGACGGCTCCGACGCCGACGCACTCGGAAAATCCGCAGGTATTCTCAAAAAACTGGTGGCGGAGAAAAAACCCGGCAAGTCGGAAAAAGAGATAACGGATAAGAATATTTCCGACACGCTTCTCGCCGATGTCGAAGCCGACATGCTTCTCGACTATGAATTTTCAAGAAACACCCGCACCGTAGATGTCACGGAGGAAAACGGCAAGGAGGTTTCAAACGAAAACGGCGAAAATGTAACGGAGATAAAAATAACGGACAATATTCTCAAAACCGTATTTAAGTATTTTAAGGACGTAAAGGATGAAAACGGCACCACGCAGATGCCGGAGGAGGGAGAAACCGCCGCGGAACCGACAACAAGAATTTTTGCCGATGACGGTGTCATAAAGGATGTTTTCGGTGAAAATGCGGACAAAGAAGCGGTGCTTGCACATTTTGACTGCATAAAAAACTATGTAACGGTTGTCGACTATGAGATAAAGAACGGTTCATGTCAGATCCGCTCCGACATTGACCTTGTTGCTTCCGATCTGTCGGATATTGAGTTCTCACAGCCCATGACGGTAACGGCGCAGGTTAAAGGTGTGGGCGCACTCGAAAAATACGGTGACCTCACCGTAACGGTCGAGCTTGAAAAGAAGGTATCGTATTCGTTTACGTACACCGTTGAAACAACCGCCGAAGCGGAATAATTCCCCGACCGTGTTTTCGACAAAGGTTTGTCCTCACCGAAAACGCGGTATCGGTTTATAAAGAGAAAAAACGGGCAGGAGGATATATAAATGAAAAAGTATAAAGTGCTTGCAATTTTGCTGTGCGTCACTCTTGCCGCCGTGTCCTTCGGATGCGGCAGACAACGGCATGAAAGCGAAAGCTCAACCGACGGCGCTGTTCCGACGGGTATTACCGAGCGGCAGACCGGCGAATACAACATAAAAAACAGCCTTGAAGAAATGACACGGCTCGAGGCGTCAAAAGAAAACCGCATAGCCGCGTCCGGTCAGGAGGAGCTTGCCTCCGCTCTTGCCGACAAAACCTCGTCGGGTGTTCTTCTGCGCACCTCGGAGCGCACAACCGTTACGGTAAAGGGCAGTCATGCGGGCAAAACGGTCACGGTGAACGCTCCGTCCGGCTGTGTTATTTCGGAATCGGAAAATGTGTCGTTTGTCCTCGAACAGACGGGAACCGGCGGACTTATCACCGACGCGAAAGCATCGTCGGTGTATGTTAAGGGCGAAAACATTCCCCTCACGCTGAAAGCCGGCGCGGATGCGGTATACATTAACGGGAAAAACTGCACCGCAACCTTCAAGGACGGCGAATATCCGTCCGTTACCGTGCTGAACGCGACCGCCGTTCTGACAAATCTGACACAAAACGACATAAAAGTAACGCTCGCAAACGGTTCGACCGTAACACTGCCGCCGCAGCGGACTTATTCGCTTGCAGACGACAGCTTCTCGAAGGCAAAACCTTAAACGGGCGTTTATAAAAGTAACGGAGACGGAAATGACATCAGGCTATTCGGTTTCATTAAAAAAGTTAATAAAAGACAACGGTTTTGAAATTCTGTCGACACCGAAAGACCCGTCGCAGATATACATTACGAGCAGAGACGTAAACCGTCCCGGGCTGATTCTTGCGGGATACGATGACTTTTTCGACCCGAAGCGCATACAGTTTCTGGGATTGAGCGAGTTCGGATATCTCAATTCCCTCACCTCCGAAAAACGTGAGCAGTGTCTGGAACACTTCATGGCAAAATCTCCCTGCTGTGTGATAGTCACGCGCGGTCTTGAACCGATGGAGGAGCTTATTCCGACGGCGATAAAATACAAGATACCCGTGCTGCGCGCAAACGACTCAACATCGGGCTGCATGTCGACGCTCATTGCTTATCTGGGCGTTGAGCTTGCGGAGAGGATAACGCGCCACGGCGTGCTCGTCGAGGTCTACGGTGAAGGAATCCTGATAGTCGGCGATTCGGGAGTGGGTAAAAGCGAAACGGCGGTGGAGCTTATAAACAGAGGTCACCGTCTTATTGCGGACGATGCGGTCGAAATACGCCGTGTTTCGTCAAAAAGTCTTGTCGGCACCGCACCGGACAACATCAGACACTTTATAGAGCTTCGCGGCGTGGGAATAATCAACGCGGGCAAGATATTCGGCGTGGGAGCAATTAAAATCACCGAAAAAATAGACATGGTGGTAAAGCTCGAGCTGTGGAACGACAAAAAGGTCTACGACAGGCTCGGCCTTGAGGACGAATACACCGAGATACTCGGCATCCGCGTCCCCGTCACGACAGTACCCGTAAAGCCCGGCCGCAACCTTGCCATAATAATAGAAACCGCGGCAATGAACAACCGTCAAAAGCGAATGGGCTACAACGCCGCAAAGGAACTGATGCAAAGTCTCGGCATGAGCGACGAGGACGACACCGACGACGGCGCGCCGCTTGAAGTGTGGCACTGAACGCGCACGAAAAGAACGTAAAATTCAATATCGCATAACATAAATTTCGGAGGAAAAACAGAATGTACAGAGTAGGCGTAGATCTCGGCGGCACGAACATCGTCGTCGGAATCA
>OMRJ01000043.1 GCA_900313475.1 uncultured Eubacteriales bacterium
CAGGTTGCCGAGCATGAGCATGCCGAGAAGCGGCACGACGGAGGGGAGAATCAATGCAATGAAAACAAGGACGGCGATGGGGAAGATTATCTTTTCAGTTTTCGACACCTTGCGAAGCTGTGTCATCTTTACTTCCCGTTCTTTTTTAGTTGTAAGAAGCTTCATGATAGGCGGCTGAATTATCGGAATAAGAGCCATGTAGGAATATGCCGCGAGCGCGATGGGCGCGAGAAGCTCCGGGGCAAGCTTTGACGCAAGGAAAATAGCCGTGGGACCGTCCGCGCCGCCGATAATGGCGATAGCCGCTGCCTGTTCGGGCGTGAACGCCATGTCGGGTGTAATCTTGCCCATGAGAAGCGCAACGATAAACGCGATGTAAATACCGAGCTGTGCGGCTGCGCCGAGAATAAGCGAAACGGGGTTTGACAGCATCGGACCGAAGTCTGTCATTGCGCCGACGCCCATGAAGATAAGACACGGGAAGATGCTCGATTTAACCCCGACGTAGAGAATGCGGAGAATGCCCGATTCAAACCACATCGCACCTTCGACCGGAGCCTGTCCGTAAGAACCGAGAAGACCGCCGGTGGTGTCTTTCATTATATCCGCGCCGGGAAGGTTTGCGAGAAGAATGCCGAACGCGATGGGCACAAGAAGAAGGGGTTCAAATTTTTTCTTTATCGCGAGGAAAAGAAAAGCAAATGCAACAAGTATCATAACGCCGTTCTGCCAGGTGAGGGCATAAAGACCGGAGTCCTGCCACAGTCCCTGAAGAACCTGTGCGATCAAATTCATATGTTCGTACCTCCTTTATAAAACGGCAAGAACATCGTCGGTGTTGACAACGGAGCCTTTGGTCACGAGAACCTGCTTGACCGTGCCGTTTGCGGGAGCGACAATTTCATTTTCCATTTTCATGGCTTCGAGGATGAACATTACATCGCCTGCCTTGACGGCGGCACCGGGTGTAACGTTAACGGCGAGAATATTGCCGGGCATCGGGCTTTTAACCTGTTTGCCGTCTGCCGCCGCCTGTGCGGGTGCTGCCGCGGGAGCGGCTGCGGGTGTTGCAACGGGAGCCGCAGCAACGGGTGCTGCGGCGGGAGCAGCCGCTGCAACGTTTGTTATAACCGCCTCTGATTCTGTTACGTCAACCTCATAGAGCTTATTGTTAAGAGTTACCTGATACTTCATTTCTTTATTTCCTCCTTGAATCTTATTGAGTTGAATTTAAGTCTGTTGAGCTCAATGCCGCTTTCGTGGCTTACAAGTGCCATAATAACTGCGGCTTCCGGCTCGGTCACGCCGTCAAGCTCCGGTCCCGAATAAGCGGGTGAGACTGCCGCAGGAGCAGCTGCGGGTGCTTCCGCGGTTTTTTTCTCCGCGACGGAATCAGTTTTCTTGTTCTTCGCATCGAAGAAAGCTCCCATGCCCTTAACAAACAGCGCTATTACGCTGAGCACTGCAAACACGATAAGAAAACCTACGAGAGATATTAAAAGACAGCGTCCCGTTGTCATTCCGTCGGGAAAGACCCTTTCAAAAACGCCGAGTGACTGAATTAGCATTTATTTGTCCTCCTTTATAAGCTTCACGGAGTAGGTGAATGTGTTTTTCTCTTTTTCCGCGCGCTTCTCGAAGAAGTTTTCCGCGAGAGCGGGGAAGGCGATATATGAGAGCACGTCCTCGTCGCCTTTCGCGATGCCCTTGAGCTTTTTGCGCGAGGCGGGAACGATGGGTTCAAGAGTGTCGGCAAAACGGCATGTGAGCGGCTTTTCGCTGCCGAGCACGAGTTTTGTAAGCTCGTCGCTTATTTTTCCGGGTGCTCTGCCGTATTCGCCCTTGATATAAGCTTTTATTTCTTTTGAAATGTTCTTGTATTTGCCCTGAAGCACGTTTGACGTTGCCTGAACGCCGACCATCTGACTCATGGGAGTAACGAGCGGCGGATAACCGAGATCTGCGCGAACTCTCGGAGTTTCGGCAAGCACCTCGTCAAGCTTGTCGAGCTTGCCCTGTGCGGTGAGCTGTGCTACAAGATTCGAAAGCATTCCTCCCGGAATCTGATAGGTGAGAGCGTCGGTTGCCGTTGCCATGACCACGGGGTTGAGAAGTCCCGATTTAAGGCACTCGTTTCTGTACGGCTTGAAAAAGTCGTTTATCTTTGTGAGGCACGCAGTGTCAAGCCCCGTTTCGTAACCGTATTCGCGAAGAACGTAGTCCATTGTTTCGGTCGCGGGCTGGCTTGTACCGCCGGAGAAGCACGAAATTGCGGTATCGATAACATCGCATCCTGCCTCCACCGCTTTGAGAAGTGTCATAAAGCCCAAGCCGGTTGTCGAATGCGTGTGAAGAACCACGGGCATATTCACCGCTTCCTTGATTGCCTTAACGGTTTCATATGCGGCTTTCGGACTCATGATGCCCGCCATATCCTTTATGCATATGCTCTGAACTCCGAGCTTTTTAAGTCCCTTTGCAGTTTCGACATAGCTTTCGAGATTGTGGATGGGGGATATCGTGTAGCATATCGTGCCCTGAACCTCCGCGCCGCATTTAAGCGCTTCGTCAACGGCAACTTCAATGTTGCGAAGATCGTTAAGCGCGTCAAAAATCCTCAAAATATTGATGCCGTTTTCAACGCTCTTTCTTACGAAAAGACGAACCGCATCGTCGGGATAGTGCTTGTAGCCGAGAAGATTCTGTCCACGCAGGAGCATCTGAAGCTTAACGTCGGGGCAAGCCTTTCTGATTTTTCGAAGTCTCTCCCAAGGGTCTTCGTTTAAGTAGCGAAGACAGGAGTCGAATGTTGCTCCGCCCCAGCATTCCAATGAATAATAACCGGCTTTGTTGAGTGTTTCGAGAATGGGCGCGAACTCCTCAAACGGCATTCTCGTTGCAATCAGCGACTGATTCGCATCGCGAAGAACAGTCTCTGTAAATTTAATCTGCATTAAAATGTAACTCCTTCCGAAAAAAATGAATACCAATTTACTCCATTTTACATTATATCAGAACAACACACGACAGTCAATATGTTAATTCGTTAACAAACATCCTGTTTTTTTGGTTAAATTGACCATAAAAATATTTAAAATCCAAGAAACCGGACAAAACGGTTGTTTTTTTTCGTCAACGGCTATACAATGTTAAAAAACAAAGGGGGTTCACGTCATGAAACCTGAACTTATAAGGACGGCAATGGCAGTGGGGGAGGACGGCGTCGAAAGGCTGTCGGACAGCAGCGTTATCATATTCGGTTTGGGCGGTGTAGGCTCGTATGTGTTCGAGGCGCTTTGCCGCGCGGGTGTGGGCAGACTTACACTTGTTGACGGCGACACTGTATCGCTTTCAAACATAAACCGACAGCTTTGCGCGCTTCATTCCACTGTCGGGATGAACAAGACCGATGTGCTTGCCGCCCGTGCGAAAGACATAAATCCCGATTGCGAGGTTAAAGTGATTTCGGAGTTCCTGACGGCTGACAATGCAGATATGTTTTTTTCGGAGCGATACGACTTCTGTGTGGATGCAATAGACGACACAAGCGCAAAAACGGTAATAGCCGTGAAATGCGCGGAAAAGAATATACCGCTTATCGCGTCGATGGGGACGGGGAATAAGATTTATCCCGATCTTTTCAGAATCACGGATATCTCGAAGACGGAATATTGCCCGTTGTGTAAAAAAATGCGCCGTCTCTACCGCGAAGCGGGCGTGAAAAAAGTGACGGTTCTGTTTTCGACCGAGCAGCCGCGTGAAGTCATGTGCGAAATTCCGCAGGAGGAAACAGCCGGCAGACGGCCTCCCTCAAGCGTCAGCTTTGTCCCCGGGACGGCGGGACTTATGATCGCGGGACACGTTGTGCGCTTTATTGTTTGTAATAAATCATAAATAAAGAGTTATCGGATTTTCTGCATTTGGATAATGAAGTAATCGAATAGTTTTTTCCCGGCTGTCATATTTTGCGAGAAAAAAAATCAAGCTATGTCATAAGATTATAAAAAACAATTTTAATGAAAAAAAGTCGATTTATTTTTAATAAAAATGCAAAAAAAGCACATATGTATCTGAAAATGTATTGACAAAGCTTTTTTTATGCTTTATAATAATATTGACAAAGAAAATAGGGGAGTTGCAATTACAAGTTTTCGGTTTTTTTGTCAAACAATAGGGGGACACTGTTTTCTTCAAAAATCATTACATATTTTTTGCACAAAAAGGAGGGATATTTTTCTGTGTTTTATGTAATGAAAAAAATATTGAAAAGTGAGGAATTACAATGTCAAAATTCAAAACCGCAACAAAAACACATATGTATTATTCTCTGCATGCTGTTTGTTGTTTCTGCATTTCCTGTTTAGCAAAACGACCTGCAGGACAAAAAACATATACTCTTTATAATGCTGCTCATTGATGTGAGCATGAAGAATATTTTAAGGAGTTGATGAAGACAATACTTAACAAAAAAACTTTCTTTTTTTTGATTTTGTGCTTTTTTTCTCTTGCGGTTGTCGCTTTAGGTATAATTATGTATATTCAAGGTAACCTGTCCGAAAATGCATACAAAAGCACGGCAATGCTGTGCCGCATAACGACAGTATACATTGTGCCGATAATCGTTGCCGCGCTGCTGTTTCTTAAAGCGTACATACAAAAAGAAATTGCGGTAAGAACAAGCATTATAACCGATGCTGTGTGCGTTGTGTTGTCTGCCGGCGAATTTGTTTTCGCTTCAATAAAGATCGGCGGAATGTCGAATTATCTGCTCGCTGCCGACAAATTCCCGATACTGATGATGACGATTACCGCATTTTTGATATCTCTTGTCTGCGATTTTGTCAGACTGCACAAAGAAAAACTTCCCGATTAAAAGAAACAAACTGCCGAAAAGAGGCATGGAAAATTATAAAAAATGAAAAGAGCCACCCGAAAGGGCGGCTTTTTGTTCTGATCAGAAAATGTATTGCACCGTTCGGCGCATGCGCCCGAGAATGCACATGAAAACATGCAAAACGGACTATTTCATCCCGCTTATTTCTCTACGGTTTCGGAAGCAAATTCTTCCTCGCAGGAGCAGGAAACATAATTTTCTTCGGGGCTTGCAGCCTGCTTTTTGGCAGCCAGCTTTTTAACCACGACAATGATACCTGCCACAGCAGCGGCAATAGCGGCAATGATAGCAATAACCTTTAATACTTTTGACATTATAATTACCGTCCTTTCAATATATGGGACAAACGGTTGAACACGGTCCGTTTATCCGTGATGTTTTCGGAGCGACTCCGTGGGTTTGCGGAACGCCTGCTTTAGCTTGAGTTGCCTTAAGCCTTGTTGAGCTTGCCTGCAAGAGCGGACTTTTTGCGTGCGGCGTTATTTTTGTGAATAAGACCTTTAGCCGCTGCCTGATCGATCTTTGCGAAAGCCGCGTTAACGACTTCTGCTTTGTCGACAGCATTTGTATCAATTGCTGCGTTAGCCTTTTTGATAGCGGTCTTGAGGGCGGAGTTTGTGGACTTGTTGCGAGCCGCCTTTGTCTTGTTAACAAGAACGCGCTTCTTTGCGGACTTGATATTGGGCATAGTTGCACCTCCTTTGTTTATACAGTTTATTATATTATCATACGCGAACGCCGATTGCAACAGTTTTTTTAATTTTTCACCGTCAAAGACGAATATAGTTTCTGCTGTGCGGAAAGATATAGAAAAAGAGTTGGGAATGGTTGAATTGACAAAACGAACAGACCTTGCACTTGAATGCCGTGAAAACACGGGCTGCGGCGAAATTGAGGGAGTGACCGTGTCGGAGCGTGAATTTGACGGCGGCAGACTGACCGAAATAAATGTCTTGAGCGACGAAGGCGGCAAAAAGCTCGGCAAGCCGAAGGGCAGATATATAACCATGGAAACGGACGGCTTTCCGGAGGGGGACGGGCTGTTTTGCGACGCAACAGACGAGCTTACCGAATGTTTGCTTTCGCTTGTGCCCGACAGAGGGACGGTGCTTGTCGCGGGGTTGGGAAATACCGATATTACACCGGATGCGCTCGGTCCGAAGTGTTCGTCATTAATATTTTCCACACGCCACATTGACGGAGAAACGGCAAAGGCACTGTCGCTGCCGCCGCTGCGCAATGTCTGCGCGGTGTCGCCCGGAGTGACGGGGCAGACCGGAATAGAGACACTTGAAATTATAGCGGGAATTTGCGACAGGGTTAAGCCCTGCTGCGTTATCTGTGTCGACGCGCTTGCCGCAGGCAGCGTTAAGCGTCTCGCCAAAACCGTGCAGATAAGCTCATCGGGTATTGAACCGGGGTCGGGTGTGAACAACGCCCGCAGAGCCGTAACCCGCGAAACACTCGGCGTGCCCGTCATAGGCATCGGTGTCCCGACGGTCGTCGACGCGGCAAGTCTTGTAAGCGACATTGCGGGCGACAGAGTAAAAAAAGACGGAGAATACGATCACCTCGTTGTAACGCCGGGAAATATAGACGTTGTTATAAGCTCCGCTTCGCGTTTTCTTGCGCTTGCGGTCAACAGGGCGCTTCAGCGCGGGCTGACGCCTGAGGAACTGCTGAACGTAATGTAGCATTACCGGCAATGAAGGTTCATATAATAAAACAGCAGCCTTTTCGGTTGGTTTTATCCGCCGGAAAAGCGGAGAGGTTTGTGGTTATATGAATGACAGAAAGCCGTTCGGCGGCGTGATGTTTCTTGCGGCGGGAGCGGCGGCACTGCTTTTGACCGTGTTTTTTGTGGCGCCCAATTCGGGCAGCGCGGCGGATGCCTTTCTCGATGCGGTCAAACGCGGAATGTCAGCGGAAAGCATTACCGTAAAGAATATGTCGTCGGGAAAAGAACCGACCTTCGAAGCCGCATCCGAAGAAGCGACAAAGAAACTCGATTCGGTGGCTGCCGTGCTCACCGACGGCGAAACGGCGGCGGCGAACGAGAATATCGCAGAAAAGAGCGACGAATATGAAACACCCTCGGATATAGCGGCGATGCGCGATGAGTATGTTGCCGCTTTTGCCGAAGCAAAGCCGCAGGGCAGGGTCACCGAGTGTTTTTTTACGACAAACGGCTCAACGGTCAGCGTCGGCAATGTTCACATTAAAAACACCACGTCAAAAACTCCCGATTTCGCGTCTCTGCTCAAGGACGGCATCTCTATAGACGCTCCCGATTTGAGCAAACCCACGGTACTCATATTCCACACTCACACAACGGAGAGTTATCTGATGGCGGATAACGGTGTTTTTTATTCCGATTATCAGACCCGCTCCGAGGATCCGTCACGCAATATGGTGCGTGTCGGCGACGAGATATGCCGGCGGCTCGAAGAAGCGGGTATAGGAGTTATTCACGATACGAATATCTATGATGCGACATATAACGGCGCATATGCACGCTCGCGGAAGGCTGTTCTCGAATATCTCGACAGGTACCCGTCGATAAAGGTCGTGCTTGACGTACACAGGGACGCCGTGTACACGACAGAAACCGATCACCTGAAGCCCGTGTGCGAGATTAACGGCAAAAAATCGGCGCAGGTAATGATAATCACGGGTGCGGACGGAGGACCCGTCGCATCGTTCCCGCACTGGGAGGATAACCTGAAATTCGCTTTGGCGCTTCAAAAAAGAGTGCAGAGCGAATATGAGGGACTTATGAAGCCCGTTTACTTCTGTAACAGGCGCTATAATATGGACGTAACGCCGTGCTCGCTGCTTCTTGAATTCGGCAGCGATGCCAACACCCTCGACGAAGCTGTGTATGCCGCATCAATGCTCGGTATGTCACTCGGCAGACTGATAAACGAAGGCGCGGTAAAGTAAAATAACAATACATAATATCGGGATGTGACAAAGTGAAAAGGTCTAATGAAATTTTTTATAAAATCATCGCAGTGCTGCTCGCCGTGCTTGCCGTTGCGGTATTTACGGGCAAGGCGGGGCGGCGGACGTCAAAAATGCTCGGTGAGGAGCGCACGAAAGTGCTTGATTCCGATGACATAAAAGAGTATGTCAGGCGAACGGTCGATTTTTTCGGAGTTGCACTGCGGTAAAAAACGTGATATTATATAAAAGTAAAATCTTTTACGGAGGAATGTATAATGTTACCTATAGGACTTCAGCTTTATTCTGTCAGAAACGAAATGGAAAAGGATTTTGCCGGTACGCTGAAAAAAGTTGCCGAAATGGGATATGACGGCGTCGAGTTCGCCGGTCTTTTCGGTCGGAGTGCCGATGAAATAAAGGCATTGCTTGCCGAATACGGGCTTAAGGCGGTTTCGGCTCATGTACCGCTTGCCGAAATGATTGAAGATATGGACAAGGTTATTGCGACCTATAAAGCCATCGGCTGCAAGTATATCGCGATTCCATATGTCGAAGAAAAATACCGTCCCGGCAGTCCCGATTACGGTGCTACGCTCGAAAAAATAGCCGAGCTCGGCAAAAAATGCAGCGAAAACGGTATTGTGCTTATGTATCACAACCATGACTTTGAGTTTGTGAAGATTGACGGCAGATACGGTCTTGACGTAATGTACGAAACGGTTCCCGCCGAATATCTGCAGACGGAGCTTGATACCTGCTGGGTAAATGTCGGCGGCGAAGATCCCGCACGGTACATACTCAAATATTCGGGACGTACACCCGTTGTGCATCTTAAGGACTTTGTGATGAAGGGCAAAGAGAAGCCAAAAAAACTCTATGCGCTTATCGGTATCGATGACAACGGGGAACAGGCAAGCGAGGACGATTTCAGCTTTAAGCCCGTCGGTTACGGCGTGCAGGATATGCCCGCGATAATCGCCGCTGCCGAAAAGAGCGGTGCACAATGGCTTGTCGTGGAACAGGATAACCCCGACAAGGGCAACACGGAGCTTTCCGCGGTCAAAAAGAGCATTGACTATTTGAGAAGCCTTTAATTTGCGGAGGACGTGATGCTGAAAAAATACAGAACCGAAATAATTGTTTTATATGTGTTTGCGGCGGCGGCAATGGTTGTTGCCTCGTTTTTCGATCTTAAAATCGACATTGCGCTCAACGATCCCTCAAACCCGTTTGCCGTGTGGCTTTACCGCACAGGCGAATTTCCGTCGCGGCTCATATGCCCGATAGCGGGCGCCGTTATTTTCCGCTGCACCGATAAAAAGGCTGTCGCGGCAATAGGAGCGGCGCTGTGTCTCGGAGGCAGCGCATACATGGGGTATTATATCGGCAAACACTTTTTTGTCGAGGAATACCGCATGG
>OMRJ01000155.1 GCA_900313475.1 uncultured Eubacteriales bacterium
AGAATCAACGCAATAATTTTCATCGTTTTTTTGTTCATTTCAATCTCTCCTTATCTTATAACCGATAAAAGGTTATTTTTATATTATTATACATCATCTGTACAATAAAAGTAAACAGATTTCCGTTTTGTCAGTTTCCAAACCGGAAATCTATTTACTTTTTTTAAATACAGAGTATAATAAAATAATAAGCAGACAAGTGTAGGTGTTTTGATGAAATTTTGTGAAAAACTTAATGAATACATAGACAAAACCGGCTGTACGGCAAAAGAGATAAGCGAGCTGTCCGGAATCAGCGAATCAACATTGAGCCGTTACCGTTCCGGGGAACGTGTGCCGGATGTTAAATCCGATGCGTTTGATTCGCTTTGCAAAGCTGTCGCGGAGCTTTCACGACGCGAAAAAGGGGAGATAACTCTTGATTATTACACTGTTAAAGACGGTTTTTTGTCGTGCCTTGATATAAACACTGCCGACAGAGAGGTTTTCAGAAAAAATCTTGATACCGCGATGACGGTTCTTAACATAAACGCGTCGAAAATGTCGGCGTACACAAATTACGAGCTGTCAACCATTATCAGAATAAGGAACGGTTCGCGCCGTCCTGCCGACCCTCAGAGATTTGCACTGGGAGCGGCGGAATATATCTCCGAAAATGCGGATACCCCCGAACGGCTTGATGCCCTTTCCTCACTTCTCGGCTGCAAGAGTGAAAGCATATCCGACAGTGCGCAACGTACGTCTAAAATATTCGAGTGGCTTTTTTCGGAGCATGCGGACGCGGAGGACGATGTTTCCGGATTTCTCGGCAAGCTCAGTGAATTTAACCTGAACGAGTACATAAAAAGCGTTCACTTCGACGAGTTGAAGGTACCGTCGCTCCCGTTCAGATTGCACGGTTCAAAGAGCTATTACGGAATCAGGGAGATGATGGAGGCAGAGCTTGATTTTTTAAAGACGACCGTTTTGTCGAAATCCGATTCCCCCGTGACAATGTACAGCGATATGCCGATAGAGGAGATTTCCAAGGATTCTGAGTTCATGAAAAAATGGATATTCGGAATGGCTTTGCTTCTCAAAAAAGGTCTGCATCTTAATATGATACACAATGTAAACCGTCCTTTTCCGGAGATGATGCTCGGTCTTGAGGGTTGGATACCGATGTATATGACGGGACAGATATCGCCGTATTATCTTAAAAACCCCGGCGGCGGAGCATTTCATCATTATATAATTGTTTCGGGCGCCGCCGCTCTTTCGGGCGAGGCTGTCGCAGGATATCAAAACGAGGGGAAATATTATCTTACTCGAACCCGTGATGAGATAGCGTACTATTCTCGCCGTGCTTCGGCTCTGCTGCAAAACGCGTCTCCGCTTATGGATATTTACCGAGCGGACAATGCTAAGGCTTTTGCGGCGTTTTCTTATTCTGAGTCGGTGTCGGATTGCCCGCGCCGAAGCATTTTATCTGCGCCGCCCATATATACCGCGACAATCGAAATGCTTAAAAAGCTTTGCGAGGATAACGGTGTTTCTCAGGAGAACAGGGAAATAATTCTGTCATTTTTCGGGAAGAAAAGGGACGAGATCAGAAACACACTCGGTCGCGGTGTATCGGTTACCGATGAAATTCCGATTTTTTCCCGTGATGAATTTGAAAAAAACCCGCCGTCGCTACCTCTTGCCGACATTTTTTTGGATAAGGATATAAAATACTCATATGATTTATATGTCGAGCACGTTAAAAGAACAGAGCGCTTCGCCGCCGACAATTCGGGCTATGCCTTGAAGGAAAACACAATCTGCACCTTTGCGAATCTCCAGATACACATCAGACAGGGGCAGTATGTTATTGTTTCAAAAGAACGCTGTCCCGCAATCCATTTTGTTATCCGGCATCCGAAAATGTGCAGGGCAATAGAGAGCTTTATTCCGTCATTTCGCGACATCGAAAAAAAACAGTCATAATTTTTTCACGTGAATCATATTCATTTAGCGACATTGAAAAAGGAGTGCATATCGCAAATGAAGAATGAAACCGTGAGAGTCTTTACAAAAAAAACGGATGAGACAAGGGAACAGGTGGCGGAATTCGACATCGTTTTGCCCGATTATTATCCGGAGGTCAACCAGATCCTTAAGTGCTCGGTTATTCCTGTTACCGAAAGTGTTTCTTTTACCGGAGACAAGCTCGGAATTTCGGGAAATGCACGTGCGACCGTCGTTTTTTCCGGCGAAGACGGCACCGTACGTGTTTTCGAAGCTTTGCAGAAATATACAAAGATAATTCGCTGTGAGTCTCTTGCGGACGGGGACAGGTGCTTTGTTTCGCAGGATGTAACGCAGTTGAATTACAAAGCGACGGGACCGCGCCGTCTTGATATTCGCGCATCGGTTGCAGTCGGCGCATCCGTTTTCCGTGTCGACGAAACCGAATTTGTGTCGGATTTTGACGATATTTCGGTTGAACAGCGGTGCGAATGTTTCGATTGCTTTGAAATCAAAGGCGCGGAAAGCTTTTCTTTTGAAATAAGTGATACCGTGAAGCTGCCTGACGGTGTAAACTCCGAATCGGAGCAGCTGAGTGCTTCGGGTGAGGTCTTTATCCGTGAAACCAAGGTTATAAAAAACAAGATTATGCTTAAGGGAAGCTGTGTTGCGGAATTTATTGTGTCATGTGCGGACGGTGCTGTCAGAAAGTTTAATGCCGAGGTTCCGTTTACGGAGGTTAAGGAGCTTTACGGTGCAGATGAAGGCGAATTATGCAGCGTAACAGCCTCGCTGAAAAATGCACACATTTCCCTTAAAGCAATGAATAACGGAAATGACGCCGCTTTTTCGGCGGAAATAGAAGCGGTGGCTTTTACTTCGTCAAAAACCGCAAAGACTGCCGTTTCAGATGCGTTTTCTCTGAAAGGAGTGTCGGAAACACATCGTATCGGTGTTGATGTGATAAGCGATATAGTAACGGTTGATACAACTGCGGATGCGTCGCTTGAAGCGGATACATATGATTCCGCACCTGCTGAAGTGCTTGCTGCTTTTGCAGACGGCATAAGATACGGCTGCTCATCGTCCGACGGCGAAGGAAAACTGAACGGTTCGTGTGTTCTCAATGCCGTGTTGAAAAATTCGGCGGGAAATATCATTATCGTGAATCGAACAGCCGTATTTGAGTGCGAATTGCCGTATGCCGACGATTACTTTGTCTCCGTGTCACCGTCACGTGTTGCCGCAGAGCTGCTTTCCGGCGGAAAAATCGGTTTTTCTGCGACATTTGCGGGAAAAGGCTTCGGTCTTTGCATGAAAAAAAGAGAAGTTATTGCGGACTGCCGTGTTTCCGACGGTGCCGCAATTTCACACGGCGGAGGACTTGCCGTTTATTACGCACAGGCGGGCGAAAAGCTTTGGAATATTGCAAAAGAAAACAGATGCCGTGTATCGATCCTTAAAGAAATAAACGGAATCGACACAGAGGAAACAGCAGAAAACAGAGTTGTCATATTCCCTGTCGGTATATAAACAAAAAATTATATACTCCATAAAAAATATCGAAAAAAGTAATTGATTTTACTCCCCGTTTAAGCTACAATGTTGGTGTATTAAATACATCCGAATTATGTTTACGGGGAGTATGAATTATGTCCGATAAAAAAGAAAAAAACTATTTCGGCGGCGGCATGGAGTCACTGCGCGCGCTATACAAAATAGGTGTAGGACCCTCAAGCTCGCACACCATGGGTCCGCAAAAGGCATCGGCTATAATAAAAAAACGGTATCCCGACGCAGAATCGGTCACCGTTACTCTTTACGGTTCTCTTGCCAAAACAGGCATCGGGCACCGCACCGACTATA
>OMRJ01000087.1 GCA_900313475.1 uncultured Eubacteriales bacterium
AACACCGTCCACACGAAAAGTCGTAAGCTCGAGATTATGCCCGTCGGAAACAACGGTGACGGTGCCGTGCTTTATCCCCGTTTCGATAACGCGGTAATCGTGCAGCAGCAATTCGGTCTTCCGAGGCGGGCACGAAACCGCGATATCGTAATCATCGGGCGTTTTTCCCATAATGCTGTCGCGCACACAGCCGCCGACGGGAAATGCCTTTTCACCCGCGCCGTTAATGATATCCGTCACTTTTTTCACGTAATCGGGCAGAAACACTTGCACTCACCGCCTTTTTTGTATATTATATATTCTACCATAATTTATGATGGTTTAGCAACACGAAAACATAAAAAGGAGCGTTATTATGCATCCGATAATCACGGCAGTGCGCCACACTCTAATCCGCGGACTTCTCACGGTATCGGCAGCGGTCAACCGGCTGACCCGCGGACAGCTGCCGCACTTCATGTTCGCAGACGAACGCGATCTGACAGACATAAAAAGCACGGTTCGCGTAACCGGCAAAACCGACACCGGCGTCACTCTGACGAAATTCAAGTCCGACGGTACAATCGACAACGGCGATTTTAAAATTCTCTCTGCTACCGACCTTCACCTCGGTCCCGACGACCGCAAAAAAAAGGTCTTCGTAAAGGGATACAAGCTAAACCGTAAAACAGTTAAAAATTTTATCCGTACGGTAAAAGAAGAACGTCCGGATCTTGTCATTCTCACGGGCGACGTGATACTGTCGGACTGCCAGCAGACGGATGCCGTTCAGTTTTCGCGCATGATGGAAAAGCTCGGTGTGTACTGGTGCTATGTCTTCGGCAACCACGAAGCGCGCGAGGAAAAGGAATATTTCAAATATCTGCTCTACAAGGGTTTAAGCGTTTATCCGCACTGCATTGACCTTTTCGGCGATCCGTCCCTTTTCGGTTACGGCAACTTCCGCGTGGACATCGCAGACGGCAAAAACAGTCTGCGCAAATCGCTGTTTTTCTTCGATTCGGGCAGAAATATTCAGGACAAGGTCAAGGAGCAATTAAACCTTCCCTCCGATCTGAACGGCTACGATTTTATAAAGCCGTCGCAAACGGCGTGGTATGACCGGGAAATAAAAAACCTCAAAGCAAAATACGGCGAAAACGTCAAGTCAATTTGCTTCATGCACATTCCGCTCCCCGAATTTGAAGAAGTATTCAATTGGAATGAGGAAAAAAGCGTTGCCGAGCCTACGGGCAAAGCGAAAATTCTCTACGGTTGGCAGTATGAGTCGGTAGGATGTCCGCCGTATAACAGCGGACTTTTCGAAACGGGCAAAAAGAACGGCACCTTACAGGCGGTATACGCAGGGCATGACCATGTGAACGACTTCTGCGCGGAATACGACGGAGTTTATCTCGTTTACACGCAGTGCACCGGCTATAACGTATACTCAATGGAGGATCGTGCCGATTGGGACGAAAAGGACTGTCATTACGGAACAACGCTCACGGTGCTCAAGCCCGACGGCAGCCTTGAATTTCATCAGAAAAAGAACAACGAATATCTGAAATAAGTATAAGGAGGTGTCGGCAATGGACAACACAGCCGACAAAAGCATCGGTTTCGGCTCGTTTCACCCCGCCGACGCGAAGCAATATGCCGAAATTACAATCGAGGTCAGGGACGGCATAACCCAAAAAGCCGATTTTGCCACAAACGACATTACCGTAAAAAAATGCGCGGAGGCGCTGTGCGAACTGATAACGGGCTTTCCCACAGCCGACATACTTCAAATGAACAACAATGCGGTGTATTACAACATCGGCGAAAAGCTACCGCTTGACAGCCTTTTCTGCGCAACAATAGCTGTCAATGCCGCAAAAAAGCGGCAATCGACTACATGAAAAAAAACGGGATTGAAATTCCGAACGGTACGGTGTGCGGCTGCCTTCAATAAAACGGATGATCGGCAAACAAAGGAGCATGATCGGGCTGCGGCGTACGGTACCGGACGGGCTTTACCGTTAAGAAGAAGAAGCAAGATAAGAAGAAGGAAGAAGCAAGTAAGAAGAAGAAGAAAAAGTAAGAAGAATACGAAGAAGAAGAAGAAGAAAAAGAAGAACCCCCGTTTCGGAGGTTCTTTCTTTCACCGCAAAAAGTTATTGCGTAGTATCAGCTTCGTAAAAGCTTTTTCAGTAAAACGATTTTAATCATTCAAAACCGCACGGCGGTTGAGCCGACGGAAAAGAGAAAAATCTGTCAGATGGGCATTACCTCATAAAATCTTTTGATAAATTCTTTTATCATAACAGATATCCAATTAAAGAATTCCATAAGAGTTCTCCTTTCTTATTATAATGATAAACCTTTACCGAATACTTTTTATTCGATGGGCTTAACGGAACCGTTGAACTTAGCAATCAGTTCTTTAATGAGTTCAACCAAACGGGTAAAGAAACCGCCGTTAAAGATTTTATCCATTGAATGTTCCTCCTTTCCTTTGTTTCGTACTCTTTTACCAAACACTCGCAAAATTGTCAATAGTTTTGTAAAAACTGTAACCTGTGTGACGGAAATATTGCAGGAAACTGTAAACAAACTGAAAACACGCTGTCAAAATATTTCATTTTTACAACATGAGAAAAAAAGGACGTACAATTCCCTTTTCTTTTATTCAAAGTCGACAACCCCGTTTTTAACATCTATTTTCCATCTTTTTTTACCGCCGTCATTTGCGATTTCAAGGCGCGCAAGCGGTGTTTCGATAAGCTCGCCCGCCAGGCGTCCCACGGGACGCGCTCCGTCGTGAAGCGCCGCAGCCTTTTCCGCGATAAAATTCACCGCCGCCTCCGAGAAATCGACCGTAACACCTCCCGAAAGAGCAAATCGCTTTATATCGGCAAGCTTTCGGCGCGTTATTTCGCGAAGCTCAACGGCAGACAGCGGTTCAAAAATCACGATGTCATCTATTCTGTTCAGAAATTCGGGGCGGAACACATTTTCAAGCTCTTTTTTTATTCCTTGTTCGGCGGTTGAACCAAAGCCGAGCGACACTCCGCCCGAAACCTGTTTTCCGCCGAGATTTGACGTCATTATAATAACCGTATTACGGCAATCCGCTTTTCTTCCGTCGGAGGCGGTAAGCACGCCCTCGTCCAAAAGCCGCAGAAGCGAATTAAAAACATCTGGATGAGCCTTTTCGATCTCGTCAAACAGCACGACGCTGTACGGACGGCGACGCAGCTTTGACGTAAGCTGACCGCCGTCCTCAAAGCCGACATAGCCGGGCGGCGAACCGATAAGCCGGGCTACACTGTGCCCTTCCGAAAACTCTGCCATATTAAAAGCAATAAGAAAATCCGGCGAGCCGAAAACCTCCTTGGCAACCGCCTTTGCAAGCTCCGTTTTTCCAACGCCCGACGGTCCGCAGAAAAGAAATGTTCCCACCGGGCGCGTCGGATCCTTAAGCCCCATCCGTCCGCGCCTGATCGCATCCGAAACCGCCTTAACAGCTTTTGTCTGACCTACGATGCTCCCTGCCAGCCTGCTTTCAAGGTTTTTGAGCCTGATTTTCTCGTCCGCATTGACGGTGGCGGCAGGGATATCCGTCCATTCGCCGACTATCCGCGCTATTTCTTTCGGTGTCACCTCCGGCACCGTGCCGCTGCCGTTTGTTTCCGAACGTGATTTTTCGGCGAGACGCACGGCTTCTTCGATTTTTCCGTCACGAACAAGCGCATCGCGCTTTGCTTCGGTGTATTCGCTTCTGACTGAATTAAGACTTACCATTGCAGCCGCCTCGTCCACAAGATCGATAGCCTTATCGGGCAGAAAACGGTCGGTTATATAACGAACCGACATTGACACCGCCGCTTCGAGCGCCCCGTCGGTTATTCTGCAGCCGTGGTGCTCCTCATATGCAGGACGCAGACTTTTCAGGATTTTGAGTGCGTCTTCCTCCGACGGCTGCTCCACCGTAACAGGCTGAAAACGCCTTTCGAGCGCCGAGTCTTTTTCTATACATCTGCGGTATTCGTCCACCGTAGTAGCTCCGATAAGATGCAGCTTTCCGCGCGCGAGGACGGGCTTGAGTATGTTCGCCGCGTCAACCGCGCCCTCCGCCGAGCCTGCGCCGATAATATTGTGGATTTCGTCAATAAACAAAATAATGTTGTCCGCTTCCGTAACCTCGGTTATCACTCCGCGTATACGCTCCTCAAAATCGCCGCGGTATTTCGCGCCCGCCACCATTGCGGTAAGCTCCAGCGACCACACCTCCTTATTGAGAAGCGAATCGGGCACATCACCCTCGGCAATGCGAAGCGCGAGCCCCTCGACCGCCGCCGTCTTGCCCACTCCCGGCTCACCGATAAGGCACGGATTGTTTTTTGTTCGTCTGCACAGAATACGCATGACGCGGTCTATTTCCCTGTCGCGGCACACCACTTTGTCGATGCGCCCCGCCCGCGCTGCTTCCGTGAGACAAACGCCGTATTTTGCAAGCGTGCCGGTCGATACGGACGGCGACTGACGGTACATTTTTCCGTGCTGCACGGTAAACGGCTGCGACGGACGGAGCGCGCGGGTAATGTCGGAATATAACGCCGACGGACTGACGTTAAGCTCCGTAAGAAGCGCCGAACTGCCCGAACGGCTGTCACGGAGCAGCGCCGTCAAAAGGTGTTCCGTGCACACGTTTGAATTTGCTTTTTTACTCTCCCGAAGCGCGTTTTCGACGGTCTTAACGAGCCGCGGTGTCATATCCTTGTCCGTGAGGACGGTGGGCACGCCTCTGCCCATACGTTCGCCGAGCTTGTCGTAAGCAGTCCTGTACTGCACGCTGCGTCCCGACAGCACCACTCCCGCAACGCTCATCGGATCACCGAGAAGACCTAAAAGAAGATGCTCCGTGCCGACATATGTGTGACCCATCTCGCCGGCAACGGTTATAGCCAAATTGAGTGCGGTGTCGGCTTTTTCGGAGAAGCCCGAAAATCTGTATTTTTTCATATACCCTCCGCATGCTTTTCAAAAAAATAAAACGACGCAGCCGCCGATGCGGTTTCCGTCGTTTTTATTATACTGCATTTTTATTTTTTCTATTCTGCACCGAAAAGCTTTTTACGGATTATTTTCGCGCGAAGCTCGTCGCGGTCGCGCGTCGACAGTCTGCCGCCCGCAACACAGTTGAGACAGGCGGGCTGCAGAGTATACATCAGCTCGTTTACGGTGCCTACATCGACCGGGCAAAGACCGTATACCGCACCGAGACGCAGAAGCGACAGCATTTCGGGCATCTCGTCATTATCGACAAGCATCGCGGTCGAAAGAAGCCCCTGCGCACGGTTTATCTTGTCGCGCATGCCGATATCCTTTATCAGCTCCTCTGCGCACGCATGCTCTTTTGTCGCGATTTGCAGCGCCATGGATTTGAGATTCGACACCGCCGTTTTTTCGTCAATGCCGAGCGTTATGTTGTTTGACAGCCTGTACATGTCTCCGCGTACCGAAAGACTGTCGCCGAATGCGCCGCGAATGCTCATGCCGAGCTTTGAAACGGTGGAGATAAGCGAGCTGACCGTGCCGTTTCGGGTAAGCGCGGGTAAATGCAGCACCGCAGACACCTTAACCCCTGTGCCGAGATTTTTGGGATTCTGCGTCAGAAAGCCAAGCTCCGGGTCAAACGCAAAGCGCAGCTTGCCGTCAAGCGCATTTTCGTACGTCTCTGCGCTCTCATACGCTTTTTCGGGCTGAAGCGACGGAGAGAACGCGGTAATTCTTATGTGATCGTCCTCGTTGAGCATAATGCTGACGCAGCCGTCCTCGGATGAAATGAGCATTCGTCCGCCCGAAGAAGACGCAAATTCGGGACTGATTATACCGCGCTCGGCAAGAGCAATCGCCTCATAGGGATAGAGTTTGCTCATATCCGTAGCCTTTACAGGCAGACCGGCATCGCAGAGAACAGAGTATACCTTTTTGTTTATCGCATCTCTTTCG
Source organism: uncultured Eubacteriales bacterium (assembly GCA_900313475.1). Taxonomy (GTDB): domain Bacteria; phylum Bacillota; class Clostridia; order Oscillospirales; family Acutalibacteraceae; genus RUG806. The sequence continues at coordinate 5,980 of OMRJ01000087.1, forward strand.
GGAACGCTCAAACGGACGGGAAACGGAATTTTGTCGATATTGCGCGAGAGCCTGACCGCCGACGAGAGAATAACGTCACCGTGATATTCGGGCATAAAACTGAGCATATACATCAGCCGTTCGTCTCCTTTCCGACAATATCTTTAATTTCGTCGCGAAGAAATGCGGCGCGTTCAAAATCCTGCTGACGGACAGCATCGTCCATCTGCGACTTTAACTCGCGCAATCTGCGCTCGTTCTGCGCACCCTTGCCCGCAGACTCCGGAATTTTGCCCGTATAAACGGCTCTGCCGTGAATTTTTCTTATCGACGGCGCAAGCTTATCGGCAAAAAAGCGGTAGCAATCGGGGCATCCGGGACGTCCGCTGTGAGAAATGTCCGAAAAAGTAAAGCCGCATGTCGGACAGTGCTGTTCGGGCGCGGCGCTCTGCTTTCCGGCGGCAGCTCCGAAAATTCTCCCGAACGGGAGCTGAAATATTCCGAGCATATCGGAATAGCCCATTGCCGCGGCACAGTCGGGGCAGAGATGAAGCTCTATAGCTTCGCCGTTTATGATTTGTTTGAGATGTACGGCTGCATCCTTCGTCTGACAGTTCTGACAAAGCATAATATTACTTCCTTTTCATAATATGGGGCTGCCGGTAAAAAGCGGCAACCCCGAAAGAACACAAAAATATCAGCAGACCCCCGAAAGACCGAAAACTTTGAGGATGGCGGCTGCTATAAGCCTGAAAAACGCGGAGAACTTGGTCGCATCGTCCGTAACGCGGGAATTGAGATCAAATCGCGCCTGTGCGTATGCGTCCGAATGTGAATAAATATCAAAATATGAGAGACAATATGTCTCATAATCACGCGGATTATTCTCGTCAATAACGAAAACTCTCGATCCGACAACCTCGCTGTTATAGGAACGGAAGCCCATGCCGGGTGTGTTTATAATGTCGATGCCCTTATAATTCACGCGGTAGTTGTTTACATGATCATGTCCCGAAACCGTGGCTATCACGTCGCCCGTTTCAAGGAACGCGTCAAACTGCCCGTGCGTAAATTTCGGGGGACAGGGCGTTTCGTTTACTTCTCCCTCGCTGCCTTCGGGGAGCACCCATTTACCGTTTTCGTCCTTTGTGATAACATCGAACACCTCGGGGACAACGATATGCTGGAAATTGAATGCGGGCACGGGCACGCCTCCGTTTTGAGCCGTAAGAGCAGCCGATGTGCGCTTATACCAATCTATTTGATCCTCGTGCACGGCTTCATAGCCGCCGAGATCGTTTTCGGTATTATAGGTGCCCGAGTCGGTGAGCCATATATTAAAAGCATATCGCGTACCGTCGGACGAGAGAATAGGCAGGTTGGTGTTGCCGCAGCCGCTTATCCCGGCTTCTCCCGCATCTCCGACATAGCAGGAGTAGCTCTTGTAGCACTCCATCTGATACGCTTTATCGGCAGCGTTGTTTTCATCGTCATGATTGCCGAACACGGCAGCCACGGGAACGCCCGCCTTTTCAAAAATGCTCATAAACTC